>JBBQYZ010000275.1:0-5197 GCA_038208205.1 Gemmatimonadales bacterium
GAGTCCCTCCGGCGTCTCAGTCAACACTCCGAGTCGCGTCCCGGGTTCCAGCCTGGCGACCTCAGCGAGACTCTCGGGATCAGGCAGCGCGAGTAGCGGGACGATCTCTGCGCCCAGAGACGGTGAGGTACGTAGCCGCTCTTGGAGGTCAGCGAGGTGCGAAAGGTCGAGCGCGATCACGTCGAACTGCCGTGTGAGAGCTTCCGTGTCGATCAGGAGATCGTCGAGCAGCAACGGTTCGACCGGCGTCGAGAGCGCTTCCTGCAATTCCTGGCTGAACTTCACAGCTTCAGTGAGGTTGCACTCCACGTACCCGACGCGAACGCGCGAGCGGTTGTAGCGACGCCGGATCTCGTCGCTGACGAGGCGCCCCAGGTCATCGACGCTGACCCCGGCCGCGTGCGCGTTCTCGACGACGAGCGCCAGCAAGGCCTCGATTTCGCCGACGAAGCCCCCGCCGTTTCCCGTCGATGGGCGGGCCGTGACGAAGGTCCCACGACCCGCCTTCGCCGACAGGTAGCCCCGCTCGGCGAGGGCGCGGTATGCCTTGCTGACGGTGTTCTTGTTGGCGCCGATTTCCCGTCCGAGCCCCTCGCAGGACGGCAGCCGCTCGCCGACCTCGTAGCGGCCTTCGGCGATGCGCCGAAGCAGGATCCGCTCCACATCGCGCGCGAGGACACCCGTTGCGGCCGGTCTCGTGGGCGTGGTGGGCTTCTGGCGCATCTTTCGAAAGGTTATTGGGCGCACGACCGATCCCGACTTGACAGGCGCCGCGCAGTCGGTATCTTAGGCGCGTCCTAAGATATAAGATGCTCGATGGGAGCGGGATGCCCGAGCCGGTGCGCCGTAAAGAGCTTCGCGAAGCCGGAGATGTGCGCGATTACGTCTCCCGCGTCATGGTGGACTTCACGCAGATGAAGTCGTTCAGCGCAGACCCCCTCATCCTCACTGAGGGCGACGGGGTTCGCGTCAAGGACACCGACGGGCGCTGGTACTTCGACGGGCTCTCGGGCACGTTCTGCATGAGCCTCGGGCACGGCAATCGCCGTGTCATCGACGCCGCCGCCGCGCAGATGGGGCGCCTCGCGATGGCGGCACCGACGATGGGGACGAGCGACCGGAGTCTCGAGATGGCGAGCGCTCTCCTGGCGCTCCTGCCCGCGCAATACTCGCATCTGAAGTGGGGGGGTGGCGGGTCGGAGGCCGTGGAGGCGGCGATCAAGATGGCGCGGCAGTTTCACCGTCAAGCTGGTGATCCGCGGAAGTACAAGATTCTCTCGCATTACCGGAGCTATCACGGCGTGACCGGACACGCCCTCGCAGCGAGCGGGTGGCGTGCGAGCCGGAGCGCATTCGAGCCGTTCGCGCCCGGGTTCATCCACTTGCACACGCCTGACATGTTCCGGCCACCCTTCGCTGTTGCGCCTTCCGAGGTCGGTGCGACGTACGCGCGGCTCGTCGAGCAGGTGATCGAGCTCGAAGGCCCCGAGACGATTGCCGCCCTGCTCACGGAGCCGATCCTGATGTCGGCAGGCGTCATCATTCCGCCTCGGGATTACCTGCCGGCACTGCGCGCGCTCTGCGACGAGCACGACATCGTTCTGATCTTCGATGAGATCATCACCGGCTTCGGGAGGACGGGGCAGCTCTTCGCGTCGGAGCTCTTCTCGACCTGGCCAGACATCCTCGTGCTTGGCAAGGGAATCACCGGCGGCTACGCACCGTTGTCGGCGACCGTGATTACGGAGCGGCTCGCAGATGCGTTCTGGGGCGACGAGGGCGCCGAATTTGCCGCGGGTCACACATTCGCGGGCAATCCAGTTGCGTGTGCCGTAGGCCTCGCCGCGCTGCAAGAGACGCTCGAGCGTGACCTCACGGGCAATGCCGAGGCTCGCGGCAAGGAGGGAATCGAACGTCTGCGCGCGCTTCAGGACGCGCTGCCGTTTCTCGGGGACGCACGCGGCCAGGGGTTGCTGTTCGGCGTCGAGTTCGTCGCGAATCGGCAGACAAAGGAGCCGTTCCCCGCCTCCGAGAGCGTCGGGGTCAAGGTGAGAACGGTCGCCAAGCGGAACGGGCTCCTGTTGCGGGCGAGTCACTGGATGGCCGTCCTCGCACCGCCGCTCACGACGACGGCAGAGGAGCTTCGCGAGATGCTCGACATCTTCGAAGCGGCGCTCGCCGAGGTCCTCCGTCCGCTCGAGCGGCCATCCTCGGTCCTTGGGGCCTGCTGATGAACCCGCGCAGGCATCCCCTCGGTGGCCGCACCGCGCAAGAGATCGTCGGACGGACAGGCTGCGTGCGCGTCGATGGCTCCGGCTTTCTCTGCGTCGAGGATCGGCGCGCGGCGGAGCTCGCCGAAGAGTTCGGGACGCCCTTGTACATCACGTCTGAGAACCAGATTCGCGCCAATGCGCGCCGAATGCGAGACGCATTCGAGAAGCGCTGGTCGAAGGTGACGCTGCTGTTCGCGACCAAGGCGAATTACAGCCTCGCGGTTCGTCGAATCCTGGTCGAGGAAGGCGTAGGCGGCGACTGCTTCGGGGCAGGTGAGCTCCGACTGTCACTGCTGGGCGGCGTGCCTCCCGAGCAACTTGTCATGAACGGGAGCAACAAGCAGCCGGACGAGGTGCGCGCGGCTGTCGAAGCCGGCGTGACGCTCAACGTCGATGATGCGAGCGAACTCGAGCTGATCATCCGCGTGGCCGAGGAGGTCGGCCGTGCTGCTGATGTCTGCCTCCGGGTGCTTCCCTTCAGCTATGCCGACGCAGCAACGCTTCCGGAGGACCTGCGCGAGATCGCTGCGGATCGCAGTCACGACAAGTGGGGGATGGATCGGCCGACCTTGCTCGAAGTGGTGCCGCGCGCGCTTGCGCACGAGAGCGTGCGATTGCGCGGGCTGCATCTGCATGTCAGCCGCCTCCGCCCGACCACCGAGCATTACGAGCTCGCAGCCCGGCTAATCGCAGGCTGTATCGCCGAGTTGCGAGACCGGCACGGTTGGGAGCCCGAGGTTCTGGACTTCGGCGGTGGCTATGCGCATGAGCGCGATCCGGAGAGCGGCGAGCCTGCCGGCAGCCATCCGGTCGCGACGATTGAGGAATACGCCGAGACAATCACGTCGACGCTCCGCTCCGCTCTTGTGGAGCATCACCTATCGGAACCGCACCTTCTCCTCGAGCCCGGCCGCCGGCTCGTCAGCAACGCCACGCTGCTGTTGACGAGGGTGGGCGTCGTGAAGCGGCTTCCGACGGGCACCGCAGTTTGGGTGAACGTCGACGCCAGCACCAACCACTGCCCGCGCGCGCCCCTACAGAACTACTACTACGAGATCGTCCATGTCACCGAGGGGACGACAGCCCCAGCGTTGACGGCGAACGTGGTTGGTCCGACGTGCGTGCTCGATGTCCTCGGTGAAGCTCGCGGTCTCCCGGCCGTGCAGGTCGGCGATTTACTGGCGATCCTCGACGTGGGGGGATACGCGGAAGCTTTGTCGAGCCAATTCAACATGGTGCCGCGGCCGGCGAACGTGCTCGTGACAGGTGGCAGTGCCGAGGTCATCCGGCGCCGAGAGACCATCGACGACATCCTTACTACGCAGGTCCTCCCGATCCGATTCGCGTGGGGCGGGAGCCAGGACCAACGCAAGGCTGTGTGAGTCGTCGATGCTGCGAATTGCCACAGACACCGGCGGAACGTTTACAGATCTCCTGGTCGAGTCGGCGGGCGAGCTGCGCCAGTTCAAGGTGCCTACCACGCCCGACGATCCGATTGCCGGCGTGCTGGAAGTGCTCGACCTGGGGGCGGCGGATCTGGGCATGACTCGCGCTGAGCTATTGGCCGCGACGGATTACTTCTTCCATGCAACTACGCGTGCGATCAACGCGATCTTGACCGGAGAGTTCGCGCGCACCGCGTTCCTCACGACCGAGGGCCACCCCGACATTCTGCTCTTCCGGGAAGGTGGCCGTCTCGGCACGTTCGACTTCACGCGAGAGTACCCGGATCCGTACGTGGCGCGCGCGCTGACGTATCAGGCGCCCGAGCGCGTCTCCTCCACGGGAGCGATACTGCGCCCGCTCGACGTCGACCATGTGACGCGGAGCCTGTGCGACATGCGCGAGCGCGGCGTCGAGGCGATCGGCGTCTGTCTCTTGTGGTCGCCGCTCAACCCGGCTCACGAGCTCAAGATCGGAGAATTGATCGAAGCTGAGTTACCGGGCGTGCCGTACACACTGTCACACCGGATCAACCCGACTCTACGCGAGTACCGTCGCGCCTCGTCGACCGTCATCGACGCCTCGCTGAAGCCGCTGATGAGTCGATATCTGACGGACTTCGACGAGCGATTGCGCGGCTTTGGATTCGCAGGCCGGCTGCTCGTCGTGACGTCCTCAGGCGGGATGCTCGACGCGGCGACCGTCGCGGCGGCGCCGATCCACGCGGTCGGCTCGGGGCCGGCGGTGGCTCCGATCGCCGGCAAGTTCTACTCGTTCAGGGATCTGGCCGCTCAGGATGTGATCGTTGCCGATACCGGCGGTACGACGTTCGACGTAAGCCTCGTCCGGCGCGGGCGCGTTCCTTCTACGCGCGAGACCTGGCTGGGGCCGACGTACGCGGGGCACATCACCGGCTTCTCTTCCGTCGACGTGCGCAGTATCGGCGCGGGCGGGGGCAGTCTCGCATGGGTCGACGGCGGGGGTCTGCTGCACGTTGGGCCCGAGAGTGCCGGTGCGGTTCCCGGACCGGCGTGTTACGGCCGCGGCGGCATACGTCCGACCGTGACCGACGCCTGTGTCGTCCTGGGGTACCTCGAGGCGTCACAGTTCCTCGGCGGCAGGATGTCGCTCGACCCCGGCGCGGCTGCCGCGGCGCTCGAGCGCGATGTCGGCGCGCCCCTTGGACTGGCCGTCGAAGAGGCCGCGGTGGCGGTCCTGGAACTAGCGACGGAGCACATGGTCGGGGCGATCGAGGCGATCACGGTGAACCAGGGCGTCGATCCCCGGCACGCCGTCCTGGTGGCCGGTGGGGGCGCCGCCGGTCTGAACGCCTGTGCGATCGCTCGGCGACTTGGATGTCGGACCGTCCTCGTACCCGCAGTCGGCCCGGTGCTCAGTGCAGCGGGGGCGCTCCTGTCGGATCTGCGCAGAGATTTCAGCCTCGCGTTCCACACAACCAGCGCAGCTTTTGATTTCGACGG
>JBBQYZ010000276.1:0-5195 GCA_038208205.1 Gemmatimonadales bacterium
GCCTCGACGGCACCGCACTGCGCGCCGTCGACCCCGACGACGCCATCCGATCAGTCCATCAGATCAAGGGGCTCGGGCCGTTCGCGGCCGAATTGGTGGTGTTGCGCGGCGCTAACGCTCCCGACGTCCTGCCCCGCCACGAGCGGCGCCTCGACGCGGAGATCGTCGAGCGCTACGGCACGGACCGCACGCTCGCGGACATCTCCCAGGCCTGGCGCCCCTACCGCACCTGGGCGGCCGTCCACCTACGCGCACAGCGCGAGCAACTCACCCACGAGATCGGCGGCGAACCCAACGGCGCCTGACAGCGTCCGCGTCGGCCGCCCGCTCGACCACCCCAAGCCGCCAGTGCGCTTGATGCGATGCGTCATCCCTCGATCGCGACGCTGCGGGCGAGGGGGAACCGTGCAACCGCTCGCACGCAGAATGGCAAGAACGTTGAGCGTTATCTGATCGAGATCTGATTTCCTTGACGCAGCAGGCTAAGAAGCCTCTGTAGTCCTCGCAACCCGTTCATGCGAGCGGTTGCACGGTGAGGGCGGAGGCGTTGCGCGTGCCGACGCTCGCTGACGTGGCGCGGCTGAGTGGAACCTCGCGTTCGACGGTGTCGAGGGCGTTGCAGGATGACCCGCGAATCAGCCCGGCGACCAAGGAACGCGTCCGGCTCGTCGCCGAGGCGCTCGGCTACCGGCCCAATCTGGCCGCGCGTCGCTGGCCACCGGCCGATCCGGGATCATCGGGCTGGTCCTGCCCACGCGGCATCTCACGGGTGACCCCTACGGCGCTCAGTTGCTGAGCGCGGTCACTGCCGCCGCCGCCGCCGGCAACCAGGCCGTGATGCTGTGGCTTTCCCACGAACGCCCGGGCGGGGCGGTGCAGGACATCCTGCGCAACGGGCTCATCGATGGCATCGTCGTATCGATCGTGGCACAGGAAGACCCGTGGGTGACGCCGTTGCTCGATGGCCTCCTGCCCTGCGCGCTCGTCGGGCGCCATGCCACCCGCGACGTGAGCCACGCCACGATCGACAACGTCAATGGCACCCGCGCGCTCATGCGGCATCTCCGCGACGAGGGATACACGAGGCTCGCAACCATCCGAGGGCCGCTGGGCAACGCCGACGCGGACGAGCGGTTCGCCGTTTTCGTCGAGGAGCGAGGCGGCCCGGAGCCGCTCGACGCGAACCTCATTGCGGTCGGCGACTACACCTACGACACGGGTTTTGCAGCCGCGACGGCTCTGCTGCGCCACCAGCCGGACTGCATCGTCGCGAGCAACGACCACATGGCCCTTGGTGCCATCGACGCACTGGCGGCGGCTGGTCTGTCCGTGCCCGGAGACGTCGGCGTCTGCGGATGGGACGACATGCGCGCCCTCAACCGGCCCGACGTCGGGCTCACGACCGTGCGCCAAGACGTCGATGCGGTCGGCCGCGAGGCCGTCGCGATTCTGCTCGAGTTGCTCGGTGGGGCTGAGGGTCCCATCCGCCGGGTGCTGCCCGCTCCGCTCGTCGTACGGAACTCCACGCGACGCAGCGCCCGGGTCGTGGGAGGCCAGATGCGGACCTAGCCATGAGGCGGGGTGCCGGCGGCTCGGCCGCCGACGGCACCCCTCCCGCCGAAAGTCATGGTCGCCGAGGTGACTTGGGCGTCTCCAGCAGCGAGGAACGACTTCCAGAAGGAGCATCATGCTATCCACCCGTACGTCAGCAATGTCAGAACCTGCAGCGAACGCTCGGGGGGGCCGCCGCGTCCCGGGACGTGGGGCACTGGTCGCAGCCGTCGCGCTCGCGGCCAGCCTGGGTCTTGTCGCGTGCAGCAGCAGCGCGACACCGGCAGCGGACAAGTCGCCCGCCGGCACATCATCGCCCGCCGGCAGCAGTTCAGCGTCGAAGCCGGCCAATGCCAAACGGGTCACGGTCACGTGGTTCGTCGGCCTCGGCACGGGTGCCGACCAGGGCCAGCCGACGGCCGAGAAGAAGGTCGTCGACGCCTTCAACGCCAGCCAGACCGAAATCACCCTGAAGATGAATGTCGTCGCCAACAAGTCGGCCGCCGACACCCTCGCCACGCAGGTTGCCGGCGGCAACGCGCCGGACATCGTCGGACCAGTAGGCATCAAGGGCGCCAACCAGTTCGACGGCCAGTGGCTCAACCTCGCGCCCCTGATCCAGAGCCAGAAGTTCGACACATCCATCTACGACGCCGCCCAACTCTCCGCTTCGAGGGACCGCGCAGGCGCGCAGACGGCCCTCCCCTTCGGCGTCTATCCCTCGTTCATCTGGTTCAACAAGGAGCTGTTCGACGAGGCGAATTTGCCCTATCCGCCGCAGAAGTTCGGTGAGAAGTACGCGGATGGACGTGAGTGGAACACTGACACTTTGCGTGACATCGCGAAGAAACTGACCACAGACGCGAGCGGCAATGACGCCACGGGTTCCGCCTTCGACCCGACCAAAGTCGTGCAGTGGGGCTTCGACCCACAATTCGGCGAAGAAGGCCCGCAGTACAACGGTGCACTCTTCGGGGCGGGATCCTTCGTCGGTGCTGATGGCAAGACCGCGCAGATCCCGGCACCGTGGCTGGCCGAGTGGAAGTGGTACTACGACATGATTTGGAAGGACCACTCCGCGCCCAGTCAGAAGCAGTTGCAGAGCGACACCCTCAACAAGGGCAACGCATTCGAGACCGGCAAGGTGGGGATGGCCTTCACGCACACCTGGTACCTGTGCTGCATGAAGGACAGCAAGGAGAAGCCGCAGACCTTCTGGGACCTCGCTGCGAACCCCTCGTACAAGGGCAAGATCACGGACAAACTGCACTCCGACACGTTCCGGGTGTTCAAGTCGACCAAACACCCGGGGGAAGCGTTCAAGGTACTCAGCTACTTCCTGACCAACGGCGCCCCGGAGCTCTTGAAGATCTACAACGCGATGCCCGCCAACCAGGCGCTGCAGGCCGGTTACTTCAAGAGCCTGGACGCGACCTGGACCCAGGGCGTGAACTGGCAGGTCGCCGTCGATGCGCTCCAGCACCCGGACATCCCCAACCACGAGGGGTGGATGCCGAACTTCAACAAGAGTAACGACCGGATCCACAAGTTCGGAACGAGGTTCCTCTCGACACCGGGACTGAATATCGATGCCGAGGCGGCGAAAGTGCGTGCCGACCTGCAGACGCTGTTCGCCGCCGCCAAGTAGCGGGCTCCTCGAGGCTCTGGAGACTCCGTGACCGACCTCCTCGAGTCCGGGTTCCCGGCCGGGCTGCCCAGCCCGGCCGGGAACTCCAAGGCGGCGCCGCCACCTCGGCGCGGGCGCAGTCGGCGCACCGGCCTGCTGTTCGTCACGCCTTGGCTACTCGGACTCCTCCTGTTCTATGTCGGGCCCATGGTCGCGACCCTCGCCATGTCGTTCACCGACTACCACTACATCGACGAGACCGGCAGAGGCACCCACTTCATCGGGCTGGCGAACTGGCGTCGCCTCGTGACCGACCCACAGGTCGCGCACAGCGCGCTCGTGACGCTGAAGTTCGCGCTGCTCTTCGTGCCGATCTCAATGGTGTTGCCCCTTGGCCTGGCCTACCTGCTGACGAGTCGGCACCTGTGGGGGCGCGGATTCTTCCGCGCCGTCTTCTTCCTGCCGGCGATCGTCCCTGCCGTGTCCGGCCTCTTCGTGTGGCGCGGATTTCTCAGCGCGGAAGACGGCTGGTTCAACCGGATCCTTTCACTCGTCGGCATCCACGGGCCGGACTGGCTCAACACCCAGCAGTGGGTACTGCCTGCCTACGGACTGATCGCCACGTGGGGTGTGGGCAACGCGATCCTCATCTTCATCAGCGCGCTGAACGGCGTACCCAAGGATCTGTACGAGTCAGCCCGCCTCGACGGCGCAGGCGCCTGGGGCCTCTTCCGGAACGTGACCTGGCCGATGATCTCGCCGATCACCTTCTACAACCTCGTCCTCACGCTGGTCACGCTCGGGCAGTACTTCATCGTGCCGTTCGTCCTGTCCAACGGCACGGGCGACCCGGACGGCGCCGCGAAGTTCTACACGCTCGAGTTCTACCGCCAGACCTTCCGGTTCTACGACGCGGGCTACGGCTCCGCGCTCGCGTGGCTCATGTTCGCCGTCGTGATGACGCTGACCGGCTTGCTGTTCTGGTCGCAGCGCTTCTGGGTCCACTACGAATACCAGGAGAGGCGATGAGCATCGATACCGTGCGCGCGCGCGCCCAACAGATGCTGCGGGAGCCCGCCACCTCATACGGCCACACCTCGCGCGGCCTGCGTCGGCTGCTCGCCGGCGCGACCGTGTCGTTGTTCGCGAGCATGCTGCTCTGTGTCTTTCTCTCACCGTTGGCCTACATGACCTCGACGGCGCTGAAGAGCTCCGAGCAGATCTCCGACTCCCGGCAACCATTGTTGCCGCGCAGCCCTGCCACCACGGATATCGACGGCCGGACAGTGCCGGTTCTCATGGTGCCCTGGGCAGGCGGCACTAGATTCCTCGCGCTGGTCCAGAAGGGCCGGTCGGAGAGCGTCTTCGTCGACCCGGCCAACCCGCAGGAGCGCATCACCTGGAAGGGTGCATGGCGGACACTCAAGCCCGCGTACCACCTCGCGCCGCACTGGGACAATTTCTCGCGGGTGTGGTCAGCGCTCAACATCCCGCGACTCCTGCGCAACACTTTGATCATCGCGCTGCTCGGGGTGATCGGCACGGTCATCTCTTCGACGCTTGTCGCGTACGGGCTGTCTCGCTTCCGGGTCCCCTTCGCCGGCGCCATCATGGCCTCACTGGTGGCCGCGATCATCCTGCCGCGGTTCCTGACCATCACTCCGATGTACGCGATCTATCTGCGCCTTGGACTCATCGGGACATGGGTTCGGCTCATCGCTCCACACTTCTTCGCCAACGCGTACAACGTCTTCCTGTTGCGCCAGTTCTTCCTCACGATCCCGCGCGAGATGGACGACGCGGCGGCGCTTGACGGCGCAGGCGCGCTCAAGACGCTCTGGCTGGTCATCGTGCCACAGGCGCGGCCCGCCATCGTCACGGTCGCGATCCTGCACTTCTTCTCTGCCTGGAACGACTTCCTGGAGCCGTTGGTCTACCTCACGGGGAGATCCGACCTGCTGCCGTTCTCCGTCGGGCTGTTCCAATTCCTCGGTCTCTATTCGGTGCAGCTCGGTCT
>JBBQYZ010000277.1:0-5184 GCA_038208205.1 Gemmatimonadales bacterium
GTGATCGCGATCGTCGCATGGCCGAGCATTTCCGAGGCGATCTTTGCATGCACCCCCTGCCCGAGCAGGCGTCGCGGCGCTGTGGCGCAGATCGTGAAAGCGGATCCTTGGCAGTCCGGCGCGCGTCCGCAGCGGGCGGAACGAGTGCGCGAGCAGGTGGCCCGCCGAGAATGGCATCGCTTATCTGACTTGTGAAGCGAGGTCATAGTCCCGCCCACGCCGGACCGACGGAGCATCTGGGTCCGCTGAGGAAGCGGGAGGCAAGCTACGGATCGTCGACGCGGGCGGATCGATTTGTGGTGCCCCGAGAGTTCGGACGCGTCCGGCGTCGGGTAAGGCGCTTGACCTCCTCGAGCAACGCCGAGCAGTTGAAGGGCTTCGCGAAGTAACCCTCCGCTTCGACGGCCTCGGCGCACAGCCGCGCGTCGTGGCGACCGGTGACCACGATCGTGGGGATGTGTTTCCCCCGAAGGCGCACGGCCGCGGCGAAGTCCCATCCATTCGAACGGGGCAGCTGCATGTTCAGGATGAGCAGCCGTAGGTCCTCGCGATCGACCTTCTCGAGGGCCTCGATGCCGTCGCGCGCGGTGACGACCCGGTACCCTCATCCCAGCAGCACGCGGAGGAGCTCTTGGATCCCTTCCTCGTCCTCGATCACGAGGATCGGCGCGGGGGCGCGCTACCGCTGAGGTGGACCTGCACGTAACACCGGAGCCGGGAACGGAAGGCTTTGAAGCTCCTCGGTGGCCCCGAGCGCCCAGGATCGGATCATCGCTGTTGCAGGTGGTCGGCCTCGAGAGAAGCGCGACTGTTGGTCCAGGATCACGTCAACGCCCGCGCCTGCTGATGGCCTCGCCGCGTCCCAACGGGCGACCCGCAAAGGCAATCACGAACATCGTGCCCTTCGACGTCGACCGTGCCGCGATGCAGGCGGCGACTTCCGGAAAAGCGTGTGTGCGCGGTGCGAACCCGCTACCTCGGTGCGCCGCGGCGGCCAATGGCGACCGATGCGAACAGATTGCTCCGACGTGCGTGTGGCAGTCGCGATTCAATAACGGCGTGCTGCGGAGCCAAGGGGGCAGCCGGTGGCCGCCCCCAGCTGTCAGCGCTTCTCGGTGCCCCGAAGCCGGGGATCGAGCGCGTCTCGCAGCCCGTCTCCGAGGAGGTACAGACAGAGCACGGTGAGGCCGATCATGATCCCCGGCGGATAGACGAGCCACGGCCCCTTAATGAAGTACTGGCTCGCCGCCGTGAGCATGTTTCCCCACGAGGGAACGGGCGGCTGGATCCCGAATCCGAGGTAGCTGAGGGCCGACTCGGCCAAGATGACACCGCCGACATCGATGGCGGCGAGCACGACCATGAGCGGGATGATGTTCGGGAAGATGTGCCGGAACATGATCCGAATCGGACTCGCTCCGACGGTCCTGGCCGCGACGACGAACTCCCGCTCCCGAAGTGCGAACGTCTGGCCGCGGGAGAAATTCGTGATCCCCGTCCAACCGAGCAGCCCGATGAGCACCGCGAGGCTAACCGGGTCGAGGCGGAAGAGGAAGCCGACGATGAGCAGCAAGAAGAGCGTGGGGATCGAGTTCAACGTACTCACCAGCCAGACGATGACGTCGTCCCACCAGCCTCGATAAAAGCCCGCCGAGACGCCAAGCCCGACGCCGACGACCATCGACACGACGGCAGCGAAGACGCCGATAAACAGCGACACGCGGCCGCCGTACAGCAGGCGCACGACCTGGCTACGCCCGAGCTGGTCGCTTCCGAGCCACGCCGCCGGCGAAGACGGGTCGGGCTTGCCATAGCCCCTCAGGATGTCCTGTTGCGTGAAGCTCCAATGGAAGAAGTTCGCAGAAAGGAGATCAGCGCAGAGCGCGAGGGTGATGAGGAGCGCCAGAACGGCGCCTGCGGCGAGCGTGGTCGGGTCGTGCCGGAGGCGCCACCAGGCATCCGACCAGAGGCCCGCACTCGCCCGCCGGATCTCTGCCTCGCGGGCGCCAAGCTCGATCGGAGATGTGGCAGTCGCCATCAGCGGGTCGTGATCCGCGGATCGACGAGCGCGTAGAGGATGTCCCGGAGGATGTACGAGAGGAGCAGGAGAACGCTGCCGATGATCACCGACGCCTGGATCATGGGGAAGTCCTTGTTGATCAGACCCTCGAAGAGAAGCCGGCCGAGCCCAGGCCAGTTGTAGATCTGCTCGATGATGACCGAGCCGCCGATGAAGATCGTCAGGATCCCGCCGAGCGAGGTGACGACAGGGATCAGCGCATTGCGCAGCACGTGAATCACGACCACGACCCTCTCCCGCAGTCCCTTGCTGCGGGCCGTGCGCACGTAGTCCTGGCCAAGCACCTCGAGCATTTCGGTGCGCAGCAAGCGCGGATAAAATGAGATCGCGCCGAGGGAGAGCGTGAGCACCGGCCCGACCATGTGCCACAGCCGGTCGAGCACGTCGTCGTCTTTTCCGATCGCGTTCATGCTCCCGATGGGAAACCATCGGAGCTGCACGCCAAGCGTCAGGACGAAGAGCAGACCGAACCAGAATGTCGGCACCGCGTGCCCGATGACGGACACCAAGCGGATCGCGTGGTCGGCGGGGCGTCCACGGAAGAGCGCGGAGAAGATCCCGAGCGGCACGCCGAGCGCCAAGCCGACGATGATCGCAGCGATGGAAAGCTGGAGGCTGTTCGGGATACGTTCGGCGATAAGACCGATAACCGGGCGGTGGTAGTAGAAGGAGTTCCCAAAGTCGAGCACCACAACCTTGCCGACATATTTCGCGAATTGCACCGGTAGCGGATCATTGAGCCCATACGCGATGGTCAGCCGTTCACGATCCGCGTCGGTTACGCCGAACGTGTCGCCGACAATGAGGGTGATCGGGTCCGCGGGCGACAGCCGCGTGAGCAGGAACGTGATGACGAGGATCCCGAACAGCGTCGGCACGGCCTGGAGCAAGCGCCGGATGATGAAGCGGCCCATCGTCCCCCTTGTCTAACCGTCGCGGCGGGACCTGCCCGCCGCGACGCGGCTCCTCTGGATCGTCGCTACTTCTTGAACCACCACTTTTCGACGTTCCAGTACGTCGAGTACTGCGTCGGTTCGAAGGCCTCTAGCTCCTTGCTGGCGAAGACCAAGCTGTTCTGCGAGTACAGGAACGCCACCGGAACGTCGTCGTTCAGCGCCTTATCGACGATATGCGCCTGCGTCTTGCGAGCGGCGTCGCTGCAATCCGGACCGTCGCGGCCCGCGTCAAGCGCCTTGTCCACGGCCGCATTCTTGTAGCGCGGACGGTTGAACTGTCCCGGTGCGACCGCAGAGCTGTGCCACAGGTCCTTGTGGTCAGGATCGGGCCCCAGGCCGGTCCAGCCCAGAACGAATCCCTCGTAGTCGGCGCCGCAGCACTTCGTTCGGTCGAGCAGCGCGTTGAACGACTCGAGCAGCGGGTCGATCTCGATGCCGATCGCCTTGTATTGCTCCTGGCTGAACTGCAGGATCGTCTCCCGCGTGTTGTTGCCCTGATTGGTCTCGATCCGCATCTTCATCCGGCTGCCGTCCGACCACCGGTACACCCCGTCTGTACCCACCTTGGCGCCGGCCTGCTCGAGCAGCTGCTTGGCCTTGGCCACGTCGAACTGGTACTTGTTGAGGTCACTGTCATCGAACGCCGCGTTCGCCGGAGGCTGCGAGGCGTTCACCAGCTTGCCGTGGCCGAAGAGGACCTTGTCGAGGATCGCCTGGCGGTTGAGGCCGTACATCAGGGCCTGACGCACCTCCTTGTTGGCGAGCCACGGCGCCTTCGCCGACTCGGCGTTCCAGCCGATGTAGTCCCAGCCGAAGTTCGCGTACTCGATGCCGCGCAGTGTCGTGACGGCCGCGACTTCGTCGAAGTCTTTCGGCTGTACGCCGGCGAATGTGACCTCACCCGTGACGAGGGCTGCTTTGATCGCCGTGGCGTCGGCGTAGGTCTTGATGACGAGCTCATCGAGCAGCGGCTCGCCTCGGTAGTACTTGGGGTTCTTGGTGTACGTCACGCGATCGCCGGGCCTGAACTCCTTGAAGATCCAGGGTCCCATGGAGGCCGGCGGGTGCATGTTGAGGTCGTTCTCGTCGATGTTCTTGCTCGTGTCGGTGGTTCTGTTGTCCCAGACCTTCTTGAACGCCGCACTTGGCAAGATCCCTCCGGCGCCGGCGCCACCCAGGTCCTCGATGGCCGGGCAATACACCTTGGTGAACTTGATAGTGATGGTCTTACCGTCGCCACTGACTGTGATCCCGGAGATGCCATCGGTCTTGCCTTCCTGGTACTCCTTTGCACCCACCACGTTGTCGAAGGTGCTCTTGCGCACGGTCTTCGCGCTGCGCATCACCGCTTCGGCGGTGTACTTGTAGTCGTCGCCGGTGAACGCCGCGCCGTCGCTCCAGGTTAGGTTGTCCCGGAGCGTGTAGACCAGCGTGAGCCCGTCCTTGCTGAGTTCGTACTTCTCTGCGAGCCCACCGGAGATTGCTCCCGTCTTCGGGTCGCGGGTCAACAGCCCGAGATAGAGCTTGTTCCAGACCGCGCTCGACTGGCTATCAGTGGCGATCACCGGTTGCATCGTCTTGGGATCACCGGTGGCGCCGATCACGAGCCGTCCACCGGCGACCGGTGTCTCCCCACCGCTCGGCCCGCTTGACGCCAGCGGCCCTGTCGTCACCGGGGCACACGAGATCAGCACGATCACAGCTGCGCCTAGGATCGCAATTAGCCGCCTCACCCTGGCTCCCTTCAAGCCCCGTTTTGCGCCGTGTACATGTGAGTACGCCAGACAGTAGCCGACCGTTCACCGTTGGGGTCGAATAAAGGTTAGCCGGTCGCCGGAGGGACGCCGGCTGCGGCTAGGAGTAGAGGGCCGGTGCGCGATGATCGGGGAACCAGCGGGATCGCCGCAGCGCGACTAGCGCCGCACCGATGACCAATACCACGGGATGCGGGCGCTGCGCAGGCCACCCGGGGTACGAGAAGCACGAGGCCATCGCGCGCAGCGTTCCCAGTTGACGTCCGCCGACGTGGTGTACGAACGAGGTCGAGCCTGACCCCGAGCGCATAGAGAACCACCGTGCCATCCTCGGCAGACATATCAACTTCAGCCGAGGAGGACGACACGGTGGCCAAACCAACGATGGACCCGC
>JBBQYZ010000278.1:0-5168 GCA_038208205.1 Gemmatimonadales bacterium
GGGACTTTCTTACATCCGCGATCGGTATAAGTCGCCGTCGGGTGCGCTGTCGGCGTGGAACTCTCGTTCGCCGCATTGGTATGCGCGTGGCGGCAAGATGGATTGGGGCGGTGGCTTCAAGAACGGCGGCTCGATGGTCACGAATGGGCCGACGGCGTTCGTCGCTGGCGAGGGCCATCGTCGTCGCGAGCGTGTTACGGTCGCGCCGGCGACGGGCCGCAGGGGCGGCAGTGGCGGCGAGGGCGTCACGGTGAAGGTCGAGGCGGGCGCGGTGGTCGTCAAGATCGAGGGCGGCATCAAGGGCGGCGGCAAGGGCGGCGGCGACGTGGATGCGCTCGCGGAGCGCGTTGGAAAGAAGGTCGTCGGCAAGGTGATCGAGGCGTTGGATCGCGGGCTCGGGACGGTGGGCGGCTGATGGCTGGGCCTGCGGGAGAGGCGCCGATCCTGGTCAGCACGAGGCCGCAGACGACGACGACCCGCGATGTGAACGAGGCGGTGGTCGTGGGTCGTGGTCTGCGGGTCCGGTTTGCACGCATCCGTGGGGAGACGCCGGCGGGGCTGTTGCGGGTGCCGCTGTATCTGCCTGCGGTGATCGGCGGGTTTTCGTGGTCGGAGGAGTTCACGCACTTGGAGTACGGCACGGTCCAGGCCGGGCAGTTTTCGCAGCCGTCGTTGGGCGGGCGGTCGGCGCGGCAGCTCCGGGTGCTCGATAGCGTGGAGTCGCTGACGTTGACGTGGCAGCCGTCGTGGCTGGTGGCGTTCAATCTGGACCCGAAGTATGTGCGGAAGACGCTGACGCAGATCGGGCGGTCGCGGCGCGCGTTTGCGCTGTTGGCGACGGCGAAGGACTCGCCGCAGACGACGATGCTGCGGATGGATGCGACGATTCGTTCGTTGGGCACCGCGATGCGCGAGGGCGAGCCTGACACGTTGTATTTCACGATTGGGATTAGTGAGTGGCGCGATGCGGAGGTCGAGCGGCGCGGGCACCGGCGCGGGAAGGGCGCCGACGGGCGTGGCGGGGCGTTGCCGACGACGCACAAGCTCGACGCGGACGACACGCTGTATTCGCTGTCGCAGCGCTACTACAAGACCCATTCGGGCGCGGACGACATCGCGAAGGCGAACGGCATCTCGAAGTTCGGGAAGAAGACGCCGCTGGTCAAGTACAAGCGCTTCAAGGCTGGAGCCAAGGTGAAGATTCCGAAGATCAGGTCGAGCTTGGTCGCCACCACCGAAGGCGGGCTCACCTATGGCTAGCGCGACGCAGACGGCGCGCAAGGCGAACCTGGAGCGCTACTACCGGCGCCGGCTGAAGCCGGTCACGCCCGGGGAGTACGGCTTCTCGCTGCGGCTGATCCGGTTTCCGTTCGCTGACTTCGTGCTCGACGAGCTGGTGGAGTCCTTCGAGTGGATCGACGAGCGCGCGGGGATGACGGGTAGCGTGCAGCTTCGTCGGCCGGAGCCGTACACGCTCGCGTCGTTGCCGATCGGGCGGGGGCATCGCATCCGCTGCACGGTCCGGTGGGGCGGGCAGCACTTCGTGCTGTGGACGATGCGCTGTGAGGAGCCCGAGACGACGCTCGACGATGCGCAGGTCGCGGTGTCTGTGGCGCTTGTGGATGACATGGACCTTGTGGAGCGTACGGAGAAGGACCGCATCTATCGCGCGACGAAGCGGCGCCGGCGCGGGTTCTTTCCGCACGAGATGGTGCGGCGCGAGGCGGGGCGTGATGGTGTGCGTGTTGGGCGCCTGGCGAAGTGTGAGCACCGGATGACGAAGCTGCACATGAGGAAGGCGTCGCTGTTGGAGTTGGCGGTGAAGGTCTATGGCCACGAGCACGAGAAGACGGGCCGCCGGTTCGTGGTTCGGATGCACGATGGGCGCTTCGAGGTCATCCCGTATCGGCGCAATCAGACGTTGTACGTGTTGGCGGACGAGATTCGCAGCGCGGTCATCTCGCGTAGCTCCAGCACGAAGCGGCCGCCGACGGTGCTTACGGGTCGTGGGCGGTTGGGGAAGGGCAAGGATGCGAAGAAGGTCGAGCACACGGAGTACCGTCGGGCGATGGTGGCGCGCTTTGGCTACACGCATAAGACGAAGGATTACGGCCATGTGGGGTCGCGCGAGGAGCTGCGGACTAAGGTGCGGCGCGACCTCGCGAAGTTCTATCGGGTCAATAGCAGCGCGGCGGTGCAGGTGCAGGGGGTGCCGTTCATCCGCCGCGGCGACGGGTGCGAGATGCTGCTGGAGTCGGAGGGCTTCAGGGGTGATCGCCGGTTCGTGTTCTGCACGTCGGCGCGCCATCAGGTGCAGCAGGGCACGTACACGTCCGAGCTGGACTTGACGGTGACCGATCCATTCCTGAAGGGTCAGGAGAAGGTGGAGAAGGAGCAGCTCGCCCGCAAGGCCCGCGAGCGGAAGAAAAGGAGGAGCTGATGTCGGTCACGGAGGAACTGCTCGATTCGCGGCGTGCGTTCCCGAGGGCGCAGGAACTGCTCGGCGGCGTCCCGTCGCGGCGGCTGCCGGGGCTCGCGGCGACGGGGTGGCACTCAAACGACGTGCACCCGGAGGCGGGCAGCGTCGCCGTGGTGGGGCGCCTGTCTCCGCTGGCCGGGCTGGTGGGCGACATCGTGCGCGTGACGGTCGGGACGCGGCAGGTGTTCGTGCTCGTGCTGGGCGCGCGAGATGTGCCGGTGGACCTGTCGCTGGCGCGCCGGCCGTTCGCGGCGCTGGCGCTGCTGACGACCACTTCGCTATCGGCGATCGTCGAGGTGGTGTGATGGCGACGGTGTATGACGACCTCGCGGATCGCATCCGGTCGCTGGTGCATCGTACGGTGGCGTCGCGCGGTGGGGGTGGGAGCGTGCAGCGCTTCAAGGTCATCTCGGCGAATCCGCTCGTGGTCGAGCAGATCGAAGGGGACCTCGTGCTGGAGGAAGGTGATCCCGATGTCGATCTGGTGGGGGCGTTGCTCGCTGATCGTCCGTCGATCGGAGACACTGTGCTGGTGCATGCCGATGGCGAGGACTGGATCATCGGGGCGGTGATCGTCTGATGGCTGAGGTAGATGCCGAGACGCTGGGCTTCGCGTTGCTGCCGGCAGACGATGACGGGTCGCTGCCCGGCGATGATCTGGACGCTGCGGCGGCGTCGTCGCTGGCGGACCCGGATGATCCGACCGAAGAGGAGGACGTGCCGCAGCCGTTCGGCTATTCGTGGTTTTTTGACTTCGCGGCCGGCCAGTTCGTGCGCAACGGGCCGACGCCGGCGCGGGTGTCCGGGCTTGACGCGCTCGCGCAGGTCTGCATGATGGCGTTGCGCTCGGCGCGGTTCGCGCACACTGTCTTCTCGGAGGTCTTCGGGATGGAGGACCCGGAGGACGTGATCGGGGAGTCGGCGGTGGACGAGCTGGCGGGCGATTACGAGGCGCGCGTGCGGGAGGCGCTGTTGGTGATCGACCGGGTGTCGGCGGTGGACCTGTCGGCGGACTTTGATCCGGTGCAGGGCGTGCTGTTCATCTCGGGCTTGACGGTGACGACTGACGATGACGCCGAGTTGGCGTTGGGCGACTTGACTTTGGAGCGTGGGAACGATGACTGACCTGACGACGACCTTTAGCCCGCTTTTTCCTGATGACGACGAGGGGGCGATCCTCGCGCGGATGCGGGAGTGGGCGAACGAGGGGTTGGACCCGGCCACGGACGCGGATCGGTGGGTGGATACGCGGGAGGGCTCGCATTGGTACGTCGCGACAATGCCGGGCGTGCGTGAGTTGGCGCGGCTGTATGACCTTGCGGGCACGGACGTGCCGCAGTCGGGGATGGTGCTGTTCTCGTGGGGCGAGTACCTGGAGGCGCACGGCGAGGTTCAGACGATCGAGCGGCTGTCGGCGACGAAGGCGCAGGTCGTGGTGCAGTTCACGGGGCCGGAGGGCACCCTGGTCGGGACGGGCACGCGGGTGGGTGTCGAGCCGGCGGAGCCCGACGCGGACGCGCCGGAGTACACGGTGGACGTGGGCGGGACGATTCCGGCGCCGATCGCGCCGGCGACGGATGGCGTGCTGGCGTTGCCGGTGACGGCGGTCGAGGCTGGCGAGGCCGGCAACGTGCCGGCGAACGCGATCACGGATCTGCTGACGACGATTCCGCTGGTCAGTGTGAACAACGCGGCTGCGGCTGCTGGCGGCACGGATGACGAGGGCGATGAGGCGTTGCGCTCGCGTGTGCTCGATGCGTACTTGGGTTCGGGTGCCGGGACGGAGTTGGACTATCAGCGGTGGGGCCGGGCGTGGGCCGGTGTCGGCCGTGTGACGGTGGTCCCGCTGTGGAATGGGCCGAATACGGTGAAGCTGATCGTGACGACGGCGGACGGCGAGCCGGTGTCGTCGGCCGTGATCGCGGGGCTTCAGGCCGACTTGGACCCGATCGCCGGCAAGGGGGCCGGCCGGGCGCCGATCGGTGTGACGGTCACGGTCGCGACGGCGGTGGGGCTCGCGGTCCTGATCGCTGCGAGCGTGGAGTTCGAGACGGGCTTTTCGCTCGACGGAGCGGGCGCGACGGTCGCGCTGCGCGACGTGATCGCGGAGGCGTTGCGCCAGTACGTCGAGCGAGTGGAGTCCGGCGGGGAAGTCGTGCTGGCGCAGGTCGCCGGTCGGATCGTGACAGTCTCGGGCGTGCATGATGTGCCGGCGAGCAGCGTGACGATCAACGGCGTGGCTGGGAACCTCGCGATCGACGACGACCCGGCGCAGGTGCCGCAGATGTCTGCCCCGAACCTGACGGCGATCTGATGCCCGCTCCGGTCTATCGCTCGGCGATCCTGACGGCGTACGGGCGGGTGTTGATGTCGTGGCTGCCGCCGGTGCTTCAGGAGTCGGAGGACTACATGGCGATCGTGCATCCGCTGTCGAAGGAGCTGGAGCGGTTGGAGGATCGGATCGAGCTGGTCCGCGCGCAGTTTTTCCCGCAGACGGCGACGGTGTTGCTGTGGGCGTGGGAGCGGCTGGTGCGTACGGCGGAGGCGCCGGTGGGCGTGTCGGTCGGGGATCGGCAGGACGTCGTGATGTCGCTGTTGCGGCGCGGTCGCGCGGACATGCTCGGCGCTGGCTGGGAGTCGCGGATCGAGCGCATCGTGGGCGCCGGCTGGTCGTATGAGGAGCACGATC
>JBBQYZ010000279.1:0-5162 GCA_038208205.1 Gemmatimonadales bacterium
GTGAACCCTTCGTTGAAGTAGAGTGCGTCGACGCCGGCGGAGTAGGGCTCGTCGAGGTCGTCGTAGGACCACCCGTAGCCGAGCGGCGAGTCGGTGAACGGAGACGGCGCGGCGACGATGCGGCCCCGCACGCGAGTCACCCCGCGCGCGCGCAGCGAGTCGGCCAGTGCGCGCAGCGGCGCCATGGCGTCGCCGCGGACGTGCGTGCTGATGGACGGATCGCCAGTGCCGCGCACCACCAGATCACCCTCGAGCACCCCGGCGCGGACTGGCCCGCGCGCCAGCAGGACGGTGTTCCACCGGAACTCCGCCCCGAGCTGCGCGAGCGCGGTGGAGCCGGTGAGGAGCTTCTGGTTGGAGGCCGGCATGAACAGCTTGTCGGCGTTGCGCGCGTAGAGCGTCTCGCCGCGGCCCGGGTCCACGACGAGCAGCCCCCAGTGCGCGCTCCTGAACTCCGGCGCGTCGGCCAGCGAGTCGATGAACTGCCGCAGCGCGGCGCGCGTCGTCGGGGCCGTCGTCGTGACGGCCGCGCCCCGAGTGGGCACCACCACGGCACCGGGTGCGGGACCGGCGGCCGCACCCTGGGTGGCGCTCGCGCAGCCGGAGAGCACGGCGAGAACGGCTAGACGCGGGACGGCGCGCGTGAGGAGCATGTGGTTGCGTCTGATCGAGGCGGGAACGGGAGCTCGGACCAATCAAAGATGACGCGCGCACCCGCTCCAGGCGAGCGTCAGAGCCGCGACGCGTCGAAGGAGCCACCGAGCAGGGCGAGGCTCTCAGGCGTGTCCACGCTGGTGAACAGCCGCGCCGGATCCCCGAACCGCCGCAACGCATCTCCCTGGAGCGTGCCCGCGCCGGGAAGCGCCTCGCGCAACGCATCGGCGCGGCGCTCGCCGCGGGCGAGCAGCATATCACAGCGCTCGAGCGACGCTGGTCCATAGTAGGCGCAGAGCGGCTCGGGCGTTTCACCCGGGGCGTGCATCGGCACCATCGCGCCCGCACCGGTCTGCTCAGCTGCATCGCGAAGCGCACGGAGCAGTGCTCCGGTCACGAAGGGCATATCCCACGCGACGACCAGGATCGCGGCGCCGGCCGCCGCCTCGAGCGCGGTGCGGAGACCGGCCAGCGGCCCGAGCCCCGGAACGGCGTCGGAGGCGATGCGATGGCCGGGAAACCAGATTGGCGCTCGCATGTCATTCGCGACGACCAGCTGTTCGTCGGTCGCCTCGGCCAACGCGGTCAGGGCGCGATCCGCGATCCGTTCGCCGTCGATCATGGCGAGACCCTTGGGCCACCCCCGGAAGCGACGCGCCGCGCCACCGGCGAGGAGCACGCCGATACAGGGCAGGCGGACCACCCCGCCGGTCAGATGCGCAGCCCGCGCTGCTCCGCCGCGACGTCGAGCTCCGTGGTGAGCGCGCGCTCCACGAGGAAGGACTCGGTGCCGCGCCGCGGGCGCTCCTTGATGAAGCGGCCGCACGCATTGCACATCACGAGCGCATAGCCGAGCTCCTCGTTCGTGATGCGGGCGATCTCGGGCTCGCTCTCGACGCCACAGCCCAGGCACCCGTTCGTGCGCGCGCGCCAGCTCGCGTCGCAGCGCGCGCACACGAGCGAGCGCTGCGCGCCACGTTCCCCGAGTGCGATGTCTGGCGCGCCCCCGCAACAGGGGCAGACCGGCCGAGCCCAGGCCCGCCACACCGAAGGCGCACCCACCCGGTCCGTCGCCGCGCGCAGGAGCGCGTTGCCCACCACGATGGCGACCTGCCGCGCGGCCCGCCGGCGTGGGTCGCGAGGGGTACGGTCGCCGGTGAACCAGCCACTCACCATCTCGTCGACGTCGGGCTCACCGTCGCGGATCGCCCGTCGATCATCGTTCGAGACCAGCCCGGCGACTTCGAACGCGTCGAGGACGCGCCAGAAGCGAGGGAGCAGGTCGCCGCAGGAACCGAGGACCCGAAGCGCGTCGTATCCCACCTGGCCGTTGGCGATTCGGCGCTGCGCTTCGTCAGGCTCGATGACGGGCTGGCAATCGCCGAGTAGCTCCGCGTGAACCTTCAACACCGGCTCGAGCTGCTCGGCGAGGGTGGCGCGCACGGTGGGACGGGGAGCTGACGCGGTGGACAGGGGCGATCTCCTTATGACGCGGCCGGCGGGCGGGGTGCCCGCCCCGAGGGCGCGCCCTAGCACGACCGAGCGACGCGAACGTCACTCGGGACGTCTCAGCCGGGCTCGTACGTCGCGCTGAGGGTCGAGTCCTCGGCGACGATCACCCGCGTCACCCGGACCGTCCGCGGCAGCCCGGCCTGCACCCGCTCGGCGATGAAGCGCGCCAGATTCTCTCCCGTCGGCATCAGTCGTCCGTCGGAGAACTCGGCGACATCGAGGTTGATGTTGGCGTGGTCGAAGCGATCGCGCACCTCGCGCCGCAGCACTCGGTCGAGCTCCCCGAGGTCGACGGCGAATCCTGTGACGGGGTCGACCGGTCCGCTCACCGTGACATCGCACAGGTAGCTGTGCCCGTGATAGTTGGGCCTCGCGCACGGTCCGAACGTCTCGGCGTTGCGCTCCTCGCTCCACTCGGCGACGCGGTACCGATGGGCAGCCGCGAAGGCCACGCGTCGGGTGAGGTAGGTGGGCATGGACGAAGGTAGGTGGGCAGGTGCGTCGGTCGGTAGGTCCGTCCCGACCTACCCACCTACCCACCTACCCACCTACTCAGCTCTCAGTGCTGCTCGCCCATCTCCTCGGGGCCGGCATCACTGCCGGACATCCCTTCGGGGGTGGGACTGTCGGGCGGAGTCCAGGTCCGGCCGTCCTCCATCACACTCTGGTAGTCCGTCGTGCCGGTGAGGTCGTCCTCGCCCTGGTCCGCCAGATGCTGCGCCTCATCGCTCAGCGGTACCGCGCGATCACCGAGCAGCGTGCCGGCGCGCGCGTCCTCGTCAACGAGATGGTCGTCGATCGCCATCGGGCTCTCGGCGCGGCGGATGGGATCCACCACCAGCTCGTTGCTGAACTCCTGCACGCCGAGGACGTCGGAGAGCACTCGCTCCGCGATGCGTCGCTCGCCATCGGTGCCCACACGGCCGGCGAGCGTGATCCGGCCGTCATCCACCGTCACGGCGATGTCGTCGACGTCGAGCGCGCCGTGCTCCGCGAGCTGCTCGCGCACCAGATCGCGGATCTCGCGGTCCTCCATCTGGTCGAAGTTGTGCAGGTCTTCGTAGTCGTGCGCCATGGTCGCCGCCGGGAAAGGGTCGCCGGCAGCTCCGAGGCTCAGCGCGAGAAGAGGTACGACACGCCCACCGTCAGCGCGGTGTGATGCGTGTAGAACGATCGCGCGGTCTGTGCGTCGAGCACCGCCGTAAGATCAGCCGCGGGCCGGTAGTACGAATCCGGATACGCCAGCTTGAAGATCCGGTCCGTGACGTCGGCGCGTAGCTGCCAACGGCGACCCGGCACGAGCTTCAGCCCGCCGCCGAAGGTGAATGCAAAGGGGGTGCCGAACTTGAAGCCCGACGAGTCGTCCTTTGCGCTGCTCGAGACCACTCCCACGCCGGCGCGAAGCTGCGGTACCACGCGGTGCCAGCTCTTGCGCCCCGTCAGGTTCAGCGCGAGCGCGAGGTCGGCCGAGTACACCGGGCTGCTCTCCGTGCCCACCGCGCGTGCCGAGCGCGGTTTGCTCGGGTCGATCACGTTGCGGTTCAGGAAGGCGCGCGTGAGGTCGCTGCTCAGGGCCAGCGGTCCGACCAGGCTGATCTCGTAGCGCAACCCCGCCAGGGCCCCGTTGCCCGGTGCGACCCCCGCCGGGTCGTGGCGTGCCCGCAGATAGCCGCCGAGCGCGGTCAGCTCCTGCTTGTACTCGAGGTCCACGTACGGGCTGGTCTCGGGCGGATGCCCGACCTGCGCCGTGGCGGGAACCGCCGCGAGCAACCCGACGGCGCCGATCAGAAATGCCTTCACTCGTTCACTCCGGAAATGCGGGGAGGTAGGGTCGTCAGACGGCGCGCAGGTCGCGCCCCGTCATCTCGGAGGGCTGCTCGATGCCGAGGAGCCCGAGGATCGTCGGTCCCACGTCGCACAGGGCGCCGCCGTCGCGCAGGGTGCGGCCGTCGGCATCCACGACGAGAAAGGGCACGGGGTTCGTGGTGTGCGCGGTGTGCGGACCGCCGGTCGCAGGATCGATCATCATCTCGCAGTTGCCATGATCCGCCGTCACGAGCAGCCGCGCCCCGGCCTGCTCCGCCGCGGCGACGACGCGAGCGAGGCATTGGTCCACCGTCTCCACCGCCCTGAGCGTCGCCGGGACCGACCCCGTGTGGCCCACCATGTCACCGTTCGCGTAGTTGCACAGCACGAAATCGTGCTCCCGTGCCGCGAGGGCGGCGCAGAGCACGTCCGTGATGCCGAACGCGCTCATCTCCGGAGCGAGGTCGTACGTCGCCACCTTCTGGCTCGGCACCAGTCGGCGCTCCTCGCCAGGGAAGGGCGTCTCGATCCCCCCGTTGAAGAAGTATGTCACGTGCGCGTACTTCTCGGTTTCCGCCGTGCGCAACATCGTCAGCCCCGCCCCGGAGACGACCTCGCCGACGATTCGCGCCATCGACTGCGGTGGGAACGCCACCCGTACGTCGAAGTCGTTGAAGGCCGCATCGTACAACGTCATCGTGCCGACGCGCACCCGCGGCCGCTCACCCGCGTCGAACCCGGCGAAATCGGGCTGCGCCAGGGAACGCACGATCTGCCGCATCCGGTCGGACCGATAGTTGAAGCAGATCACGGCGTCGCCGTCGCGCATCGGCGCGACCGGCCGACCCGCCGCATCCACCAGGGTCGTCGGGGTGAGGAACTCGTCGGTCTCGCCGCGCCCATAGGCCTCACGCACCACCGCGAGCGGATCGGAGGCGGTCGGTCCCGCGCCGAGCACCGTGGCCTGGTACCACCGGGCGGTGCGCTCCCAGCGATGGTCGCGATCCATGCCGAAGTAGCGACCGCCCACGCTGCCGATCACCGCGCGCCCGTGCGCCGCGGCCACGAGCTGTTCCAGGTAGCCCAGTCCCGAGCGGGGCATCGTGTCGCGCCCGTCCAGCATGACCTGGATCGCCACGCGCGGCACGTCCTCCCGTTCGGCCAGGTCAAGCAGGGCGAGCAGGTGCGTG
>JBBQYZ010000280.1:0-5126 GCA_038208205.1 Gemmatimonadales bacterium
AATCGCTTCGTCGTCGAGCTGCCGGGCGACCGCGACGACTCACCCGCGCCCCGCCAGGTGCTCGGCGCTGCCTGGAGCCCGGCCGTGCCCACGCCGGTGGCCGCGCCGCGCCTGCTCGCCCACGCGCATGAGGTGGCCGCGCTCGTGGGGATCTCCGAGAGTGAAGTCGCCGCGCCCTGGTTCGCCGAGGTATTCGGCGGCAACGCGCTGCTGCCCGGCATGCAGCCGTACGCCGCGTGCTACGGTGGTCATCAGTTCGGCCACTGGGCTGGGCAGCTCGGTGACGGGCGGGCGATCACCCTGGGCGAGGTGGTCGACGCCGGCGGCGAACGGTGGGAGCTACAGCTCAAGGGAGCCGGCCCGACGCCGTACGCGCGGCGGGCGGATGGTCGCGCCGTGCTGCGGTCCTCGATCCGCGAGTTCCTCTGCAGCGAGGCGATGCACCATCTCGGCGTGCCGACCACGCGCGCCTTGTGCGTGGTGACCACCGGCGAGCCGGTCGTCCGCGACATGTTCTACGACGGGCACCCACGCCCCGAGCCGGGCGCGGTCGTATGCCGCGTGGCACCGTCGTTCGTCCGCTTCGGCACCGTCGAGCTCTTCGCTGCGCGTCGGGACGACGCGATGCTCGCGCAGCTCGTCGACTTCACGATCGCCCACGACTTCCCGCATCTCGACGGTGAGACCGCCGAGCGGCGCGCCCGCTGGCTCGCCGAGGTGTGCGAGCGCACGGCGCGCCTGATCGTGCACTGGATGCGCGTCGGCTTCGTTCACGGCGTGATGAACACGGACAACATGTCGGTGCTCGGGCTGACCATGGACTACGGCCCGTACGGGTGGCTCGACGACTTCGATCCGACGTGGACGCCCAACACGACCGACGCCGTCAGTCGGCGCTACCGCTACGGCCAGCAGCCCGCCGTCGCCCAGTGGAACCTGGCGCGACTGGCCGAGGCGGTGCGCCCGCTCTTCGCCTCCGCCGAACCGCTGCGAGCGGCACTCGAGCGCTTTCCTGCCGTCTATACCGCCGAGTACGAGTCGATGCTCGCCGCCAAGTTCGGACTGCGCGCGAGCGACGCCGCCGCGCAGGCGCTCATGCACGACGGCCTCGCGCTGCTCGCGAGAGTCGAGGGAGACCATACGCTGTTCTTTCGCGCTCTCGGCGAGATCGCGGACGTGCCGACGGACGACGCTGCGCTCGTCGCGCGGCTCGGTGACGTATTCTACGACGACGCCAAGCGGGACGCGCACGCCGGCGCGCTCGCGGATTGGCTGCGGCGCTGGCACGCGCATGCATCGGCCGACGGCGATCGGTTCGAGGCCAGGCGCGCGCGCATGCACGCGGTGAACCCGCGCTACGTGCTCCGGAACTACCTCGCGCAGGTAGCGATCGACGCCGCCGAGACGGGCGACGCGTCGCTCGTGCACACCTTGCTCGACGTCATGCGCCGCCCGTACGACGACCAGCCCGAGCACGCCCATCTCGCGGCGCGGCGCCCGGACTGGGCGCGACACCGCGCCGGGTGCTCGAGCCTGTCGTGCAGCTCGTGATCCAGCGGTCGAGCGCGTGCATGCGGGCGGACTCGTGCGGTTCCTAGTGACCCGCCGCCATCACGGCACGTTGGCCATCGGTCACGCCGAGCGTCTGCCCGCGTGACGCCGTCATGGCGCGGACGCTGACGCCGTCTTCGCCTCGCGCGGCTCGTCGAGCGTCTTGAGCACGTCGCGCCAGGCGAACCGCTTGCCCGACTTCCGTACCCAGTAGTCCATCCACGCCATCTCGGCCGTGGACTTCACGAGCTGGTTGCGCGGGTCGGGGATGCCGTGCGTGTTACCGGGGTAGACGTAGAACTCCGTGGGCACGCCGAGGCGCTTGAGCGCCATGTGCAGCTCCTCGCTCTGCGGGCGCGGCACACGCGGGTCGTTATCCACCACGTGGATCATCGTCGGCGTTCGGGCGTTCTTGATGTACGCCGCCGGTGACTGCCGCCACCACGACTCCATATCGTCGTAGTACATCTTGTTGCCGAGGTACCACTGCCGGCCGCGCTGGGTGTCGCTCTGGCCGTACATCGAGATCCAGTTGAACACGCCGGCGCCGGTGGAGATCGCCTTGAAGCGGTCGGTGTGGGTGAGGATCCAGTTGGACCAGTGGCCCCCCGCGCTCCAGCCCAGCACGCCCATCTGCGTGCTGTCCACGATGCCCTGCGCGATCAGGTGATCGACGCCGGCCATGATGTCCTGGTAGCCCTTGGTGAAGTAGTCACCCTGGCTCTCGACCTTGAACTTCTGGCCATAGTTGGTGGAGTTGCGGTAGTTCGGCAGCAGCACCGCGTAGCCGGCACCGGCATACACCTGCGAGCCGTAGCCGCCGTTGAACCCGAGCACGTCCGCCGAGGCGGGGCCGCCGTGGATGGCGACGATGAGCGGGTAGCGTTTGCCGGCCTGGTAGCCCACCGGCTTCACGAGCACCCCTCCCACCGGCCGCCCGTCGGCCGAGGTCCAGGTGATCTCCTCGACATCGCCGAGGGCGCGCTGCTTGACCCACGGGTTGGCGTCGGTGAGACGGACCCACGCGCCGCGCGTCGCGAGGTCGCGCGCGCTCGCTACCGTGTACAGGGTGGACGGCGTGCGCGGGTCGGCGTAGGTGATGAGGAGCCGTCCCGTCTCGTCGTCCTCCGTCGCGCGCACGCTGGCCTGCTCGTGGATCACCGGGCGCACGGTGTTGGTGGCGACGTCGAGCGCGAGCACCTGGTCGGTGGCCTTCACGCCCTCGTTGAAGTAGATCGTGCCGCCGTCCTTGGACCAGAAGCCGACGGTCACGTCGCCGTCGAAGTTGGCGCCAAGCTTCCGGAACGGGGCCCCGCGCGACGCGACGTCGCGCAGGTACACCTTCTGGTTGAACATGAAGGTGAAGTCGTCAGGCGCCGAGAAGGCGACGGTGCGGCTGTCGGGCGAGAAGCTGACGCCGCTCTCGCCGATCTCGGTGTTCTTGGTGAGCCGCTCGATCTGTCCCGTGGCGACTTCCATCAGGTACAGGTCGGCGTTGATGTTCTGCTCGAGGATGTTGCGGTCGTAGCGGTTGGCGTTGATGCCGCGATAGCCGATCCACTTCCCGTCGGGCGAGATGTCGAACTCGCCGACGCTGTAGGTGGTGTCGCGGGTGAGGCGCGACGTACGCTTGGAGTCGAGGTCGAGCGCCCAGAGGCTCGACGCCGGCAGCTCGGCGTTGCGCACGCGCACATCGAACCGCTTCTCCAACCGGAGCCGCTCGTCGGCGTCGGCCGTGTCGGCGGTCACGAAGTAGATGCGCCGAGAATCGGGGGCGAAGCGCCAGAGACCGACGCCGCTCGGGTGGTGGGTAAGCTGGACGGGGCGCGCGGAGTCGCCCGCGGCGAGCGCGGCGACGGGGAGGGCGTAGAGCTGCTCCGACGTCGGCTGTCCGGAGCGGTAGACGAGCCAGTTGCCGTCCTTCGAGAAGGCGTACGTCGTCACGCCATCCTTTGCGTCGGTGATCTTGCGGGCCTCGCCGCCGTCGGGGCGCATGACGTAGAGCTGGTACGACGTGCCGCCCATCCCGCCGCCGACCGCCGGGGCGAAGTAGGGTGCGCCCGGCCCGCTGGTCGGCAGGGTGCTGCCGCGGCTCGCGCTCGCGTCGCGCGCCGCGTCGCGCGCCGCGTCGCGGTCGGAGAGGAAGACGAAGAAGTTGCCGTCGCGCGACCAGGCAGGCGCCGCCTCGTTCTTGTCGGATGTGAAGGTGAGACGCCGCGTGCTCGACACGCCCTGCGCGCTGGACACGAGATAGACGTCGCTTTGCCGACGCGCCTCCTTCCAGTCGGGTGTGCTCAATGTGTAGAGCAGCGACCGGCCATCCGGACTCGGCGCCGGCGCGGCGATCTGCCGCATGTTCTGAACGTCGAGCCAGGTGAGCGGCCGAACCGCGGCCGCCTGAGCGCCAACGACTGTGGGGCAGAGGGCGGCGGCGAGGATGCAGAGCGACGCGATGGCGAGCGCCGCCGGCGTGCGGCGTGGGAAGCGTGGGCAGGTCATGATGGGCAAGGCGAGTCGGAGCGGGTCGGTGCGCGGATCGCGCTGGCGGACATCCACCAGAATGGGCCACTGCCGCCGAAACTGCCAGCCATCGCACCAGCATCGTGTCGCAGAACGCCATGGCTGTCGCATTCCGCGAATCGGCACTCGCGCGTCCCTCGGTCAGGCTACCCGAAGCGTGCGGGACGTCCTGACCGAACGGCGCTTCGCCACGCCATTCACGGATCATCCTGACCGTACAGAATGCCTGCAGCAGACGGCCTCGGCATTGCCTTAGGGAGGGGCGCCACCTCCTGGTGGTAAGACGTTCTTCCTGTGGAATCACCCGGCCCCTACAAGGACCAACTCATGATGCTGCCGACGAAGGCACGCACCCGACTGTCCACGTTCGCGCTGCTCGCCGTGACGAGCGTGCTCGCGGCGTGCTCCAACGACACGACCGCGCCGCAGATGCCGGCCGCCTCGGGCGCGTCGACCTCTGCGCTCGCGACGTCCCCGTTCGTTCCGACGCAGGCCCAGCGGGCGCTGGTCGGCGTGAGCGACGGCACGTACACGTTCACCTTCAATCCGGCCGAGGATCAGTCGTTCTCGCTCGGAGCGAGCCACCTGGACGTTCCGGCCAACGCGGTCTGCGACCTGGCCACCTCGAGCTACGGCGCCGCGTACTGGAACGACGCGTGCGCGCCGGAGACGCAGCCGGTGACGATCACCGCGACGGTGAAGAACGCCGCGACCGATCACCCGAGCGTGGAGTTCCAGCCCGCCCTGCGCTTCAACCCGCTGACCCAGGTAAACCTCTACCTGCACGTCACGGATGACGCGACGCTCAACAACAGCAAGGTCATGAAGTACTGCAACGCCTCCGGTTGCATCGACGAGGCAGTCAGTGACGCCGAGCTCCGCTCGAACGTCGACGTCGAGCACAAGGTGGTCTTCCGTCGGATCAAGCACTTCAGCGGTTACGTCGTGACGAACCTGGTCGGGGACGTCGGCGACCTGCTCGGCTGGTAACCGCACTCCACTCACTGATCCTTCACACGGGCAGTACACGAGGACGTGTACCGCCGTAACGGGAG
>JBBQYZ010000281.1:0-5121 GCA_038208205.1 Gemmatimonadales bacterium
CGGCGGGAGTGGTGGTTCGACCAGACGGGTCTGCCGTGGATTCGTCCCTCACCCAACCTGCCGACGCTCGCGAGCGCGACGGTCTATCCCGCGCTCGTCGCGTTCGAGGCCACCAACGTGAGTGTGGGCCGCGGCACTCCCGACGCGTTCCAGCGGTTCGGTGCTCCGTGGCTGCCTGCCGATCGGGTGGTCGCCCTGCTCACCGCGCGCGCGTTGCCCGGCGTACGGTTCGAGCGCAGCGACTTCACTCCGCAAGGCGCCACGGATGGCAAGTACTCCGGCCGCGCCCTACCCGGCGTACGTATCGTGCCGACCGACCGCGACCGGTTCGACGCCGGACGGACCAGCGCGGCTGTGCTGTGGGCGATCGCGCGCACCAGCGGCGACTCGCTCGTGGTGCGCGCGGCCGCCTTCGACGAGCGCTTCGGGCGCCCAGCCATGCGCGAGGCACTCCTTCGCGGGGAGGATCCGGACGAGGTCGTGGCACGCGATGCCCCAGCCGTCGCCGATTGGCAGCGCCGGGTGGCGCCGTTCCGTCTCTACCAGTAACGTCCGAACACCCGCGCCGGCGATCTCGCCACCCTGGTCTCGGCGCCCCGATGCTCGCGCGTCACCCGCTCACGTCCGAGGAGTCGCACCACATGGGCACAACTCTGAGAGCCTCGCTGCTGGCCCTCTGCTTCGCCAGCGTTACCGCGTGCACCCAGCGCCAGGTCGAGGTGCGCACTGCGCCGTCCACGGTCACTGAGCAAGGCGTGCAGGTCACGAACAACCTGAGCCAGGCCGTGAACGTGTACGTCACGTCCAACGGGAGCGGCGAACAGTTCCTTCGTCAGGTGCCGGCGAACACGGTGGAGCGAGTGCCGGTGCAGGGCGTGGCGCGCGGCGTCAATGCGACGTTCAAGGCCGTCACGGTGGACGGCTCGCGCACCTACCAGAGCCGCAGCGTGCCACTGTCGGGATTGTTCGCCTGGAACGTGCCCTGACGTCGTCCGAGGAACGCGCGTTCGGACGGTTGCTCGCCGATCGCGCGCCGGATAGCTTTGACGGGCCAGAGGTTAGCCCTCGGGCCCGTACGTCGTTTCGCCCCGCCATCTCCGCCGCTCGACCGTCCGGCCGCGGGACCTCCGTGCGCCTCGGAGCCGCATGAAGCTTCTGCCCGACTGGATCAAAAACGGCTACCTGCGGCTCATCGATCCAGTCGCCGACTGGTTGGTGAAGCGGCGGGTGCATCCGAACACCATCACCGTCTTCGGTACCCTGTGCACGATCGCCGGGGGCATTATCTACGCGACGGGGCACATCAAGACCGGCGGCTGGTTTCTTGGCCTGACGGCGTTGTTCGATGTCCTCGACGGTACGGTGGCTCGGCGCTCCAACACCAGCTCGATGTTCGGCGCCTTCCTCGACTCGACGCTCGACCGCCTCGCCGACGGATTCGTGCTCGGCGGCCTGGCGGTGTTCTACGCGACCAGCCGGATGCACGGCAGCGTGCCCCTGATGATCACGGCACTGCTCGGTCTGGTGGGCGCGTTCATGACGTCGTACACCCGCGCCCGGGCCGAGGCGCTGGGACTCGACGCGAAGGTGGGTCTGCTGCAGCGCCCGGAACGTGTCGTGCTGCTCTCGGCGCCGCAGGCCCTGTTCGGGCTCGCACTCGGTGGATGGGTGCTCGCCGTCATCATCTCGGTTCTGACCATTACGGCCTGGATCACCGTGATCCAGCGCGTGGCGTTCGTCTATCGAGCCACCATGCGAGCGGACGAGTCGGAGGCGCGCACGGAAGACGGGACCCGGTCCCGTTTCTGGTCGCGGCCCCGCACGCCGCGCCCTCTGCTAAAAGGAGAATGAGTACGTGAAAGGTTCCGCTACCGACGCACCGTCCACCCCGCGTCCCGCCACGGGCCGCCTCGGCATCCTGACGCCGGGACTCGGGGCCGTCGCTACGACGTTCATGGCCGGTGTCGAGAGCATCCGCCGCGGGCACACCAAGCCGATCGGCTCCCTGACGCAGATGGCGACGATCCGCCTCGGCAAGCGTACTGAGAACCGCACGCCGCTGATCAAGGAGTTCGTGCCGCTCGCGGATCTCAAGGACATCGTGTTCGGCGCCTGGGACCCGTTCGCCGACGATGCCTACACCGCCGCGAAGAAGGCCGGGGTGCTGGAGGAGAAGCATCTGGAGCCACTCAAGGACTTCCTGACGGCGATCAAGCCGATGCCGGCGGTGTTCGAGAACAAGTACGTCACCCGCATTCACGGCACGAACGTCAAGAAGGGCAAGACGAAGCGCGACCTCGCGGAGCAGCTGCGGCAGGACATGCGCGACTTCAAGGCGAAGAACAAATGCGACCGGCTCGTGATCGTGTGGTGCGCGTCCACCGAGATCTTCATCCGGCCCGGTCCGCAGCACGCCACACTGGAGCAGTTCGAGCGCGCGATGGAGAACAACGACGAGGCGATCGCCCCCTCCATGCTTTATGCGTACGCCGCGATCATGGAGGGGGTGCCCTTCTGCAATGGTGCCCCGAACCTGTCGGTCGACCTGCCGGCGCTCGTGCAGCTCGCCACCGAGAAGGGCGTGCCGATCTCGGGCAAGGACTTCAAGACCGGCCAGACCTGGATGAAGACCATCATCGCCCCCGGCCTGAAGGCGCGCATGCTCGGGCTGGCGGGGTGGTACTCCACCAACATCCTGGGCAATCGCGACGGCGAAGTGCTGGACGATCCCGCGTCGTTCAAGACGAAGGAGGAGTCCAAGCTGTCGGTGCTGCACACGATCCTGCAGCCCGAAAAGTACCCGGACCTCTACAAGGACTTCTCACACGTCGTCCGCATCAACTACTACCCCCCGCGAGGCGACAACAAGGAGGGTTGGGACAACATCGACATCGTCGGGTGGATGGGCTACCCGATGCAGATCAAGGTCAACTTCCTCTGCCGCGACTCGATCCTCGCCGCGCCACTCGTGCTCGATCTCGCGCTGTTCAGTGACTTCGCGCAGCGTGCCGGCATGAAGGGGATCCAGGAGTGGCTGTCGTTCTACTACAAGAGCCCGATGGCCGCGGCAGGGCTGCAGCCCGAGCACGACCTCTTCATCCAGCAGACGAAGCTCAAGAATACCCTTCGCCACCTCATGGGCGAGGAGCAGATCACGCACCTCGGGCTTGAGTACTACCAGTCATGACCGAATCGGCGCGGGTGCGCTGGATCCTGTGGGTTGCGATCGGCCTCGCGCTCTTCGCCGCGGTCGACTGTGGGCCGCCACGTCATCCCGAGCTGCGGCAGGGCACCGAGAGCTACTACTTCACGATCACGTCGGACCCGATCCCGCCGTACGCGCGGGAGGACGTGATCTACAAGATCGTGGTGAAGGACAAGAAGACCAATCAGCCGATCGAGCTCGGTGAAGGGCGCATCTTCGCCAACACACGTGAGGGAGCGCGGACATACGACGGCTTCTCGAAGGCGCCCGAGGTGGGCGCGTACTCGGCGAAGCTCAATTACGTCACGTCGGGCCAGTGGGCGGTCGGCATCCAGTTCCACAGTGATTCCACCAAGCCACTCGAGAAGACCGAGTGGATGCAGGACGTGCTTTCCGAACGGAGCGGGAAACCCTGACATGCGTCACTTCTACCGCAGCCACACCCCACCGCTCGATGTCCTCGCCGCGGCCGACAGCTTCTTCCCAGCGATCGGCTTCACGGCGGTGACCACGACTGCGCGCACGAGAACCTTCACCGGCGCGTTGGGGACCATGAAGGTCAGTGCGCGTCCCGAGGGCGGGCACTACACCTTCGTCGAGGTCAACACCGACCAGATGGGGGAGAGCCGGATGGACCGCAACGTGAAGCGCTTTTTCGTCGAGCTGCACCGGGTGGACGACCCGACTCATACGCTTCAAGCATCATACTGATGGCACGGTCGAGGGCCACGCAGGGCGGGGGACCCGAGGCGCGCGAGCGCGCCACCGGGTCCCCCGCGGTCGCGCCGGGGGGTGATGTCTCCCTGACCGCCGCACGGCGACTGGAGCTCTACTACTGGATGCGACTCACGCGCTCGCTGGAGGAGCGTCTCGTGAACCTCTACCGCCAGACCAAAGTGGTGGGCGGACTGTTCCGCTCTCTGGGGCAGGAGGCTGACGCCGTGGGCAGCGCCTACGCGCTCAGGGCGGGCGACATCCTCTCGCCATTGATTCGCAACCTGGGCTCGATGCTCGTGAAGGGGGCAACCCCACTCGAGATTCTGAAGCAATACATGGCGAGGGGCGACTCGCCCACGCGCGGTCGTGAGCTGAACATCCACTTCGGCGACACGGCGCGTGGCTTCATCGGTCAGATCTCGCCCCTCGGCGACATGGTGCCGGTGATGGCGGGGGTGACGCTCACGTTCAAGATGCGCGGCGAGGATCGGGTCGGGCTCGTCTACGTGGGCGACGGCGCGACGTCGACCGGTGCGTTCCACGAAGGGATCAACTTTGCCGCCGTGCAACGGTGCCCGCTGGTGGTGGTCATCGAGAACAACGGCTACGCCTACTCGACGCCGACCAGCAAGCAGAGCGCGGTACGTCAGTTCGTGGACAAGGCGATCGGCTATGGGATCGAGGGGGAGCAGGCCGATGGAAACGACGTCGTCGCGACGTACGAGGCGACGAAGCGCGCCGTCGACCGCGCGCGCCGCGGCGAGGGAACGTCGATCGTCGAACTGATGACCCTCCGCCGCAAGGGGCACGCGGAGCACGACAACCAGTCGTACGTGCCTGCCGGTCAGATCGAGCGATGGGCAGCCGAAAACGACCCGATCGACCGTCACGTGGCGCGCCTGAAGGCCGAGGGTGTCACCGGCGACGAGCTCGCGGCAATCGACGCCCGGATCCAGCGTGAGATCGACGAGGCGACCGACCTCGCCGAACGCTCCGGCGTCCCCGAGCCGCTCGACGCACTCGCCGGCATCTACGCGGATCCGCCGGCGGAGCGGCCGCTGTGGTTCCGCGAGGGCACGCGCGCGGTGGTAGCGGAGAGCGAACGCCCGTCGAGCTGGGGTACCTTCGATGCGCCGGCGAAGGGCGCCGACTGATGGCCGAGATCACGTATCTCGAAGCGATCCGCGAGGCGCTGTTCG
>JBBQYZ010000282.1:0-5120 GCA_038208205.1 Gemmatimonadales bacterium
TGCTGCCGGGTGACGACGGCCCGGTTCGTGCGCCCGCGCCCTGGGTGGCGCTGCTACCCGCGCTCGATTCGACGACGATGGGTTGGCGGGAGCGGGTGTGGTACCTCGGCGACCACGCCAAGACGCTGTTCGACACCAACGGCAACGCCGGGCCGACGGTGTGGGTCGACGGCCGGGTCGTCGGCGCCTGGGCGCAGCGTCGCAGCGGCGAGATCGCGCATCAGCTGCTGGAGGACGTGGGTCGCGATGCCGTCACCGCCATCGAGGCGGCTGTCGCGCAGCTGGAAGCTCGGCTCGGCGATGTGCGCGTCACGCCCCGCTTCCCGACCCCGCTGCAGAAGAAGCTCTCGAGCTAGGCGGTTGACGCGTCCCCGGTCATGACGTGAGCGCGCCGAACGACGAGGGGGTGTCGGCCGGCACCGCGTCGCCACGGTTCAGGAACCGCCAACCGTCGACCGTCGTGTCCTGCACCGTGCGGGTGGCCGGTCCGATGGAAGCGAACTGCCAACTGCTTCCGCCCAGCCAGTACGACCAGTACCCGTAGCCGTTGGGTCCTTGCTGGGCCGGTGCTCCGACTCGTACAGGCCACCGCACCACACGGTCAAGGGCTTCGCGAGCCGAGGTGGCTGTCACCCGACAGATGGCGGGGCCTACGCTGGGCGGCTCCAGCCATGCTTGCGAAGAATTCTGCAGTTCGACGTTCGGCGATAGCCGCGTGCGCAGCCGTTGCCCTCGTCGCGGCTGCTTGCTCCGACGACGGCGGGAACAACGCCAACGACTCCAAGACCGCCAACGCGTCCGGGTGGGTGACCTGGGGTTACGACGTCGAACGTAATGGCGTGAACCCGAACGAGTCGACCATCGGCGTGGACAACGTCGGCAAGCTCCGGCAGGCGTGGAGCGTCGACCTGGGTGGACACATCAACACTGCGGCGATGGTGGCGAACGGCGTCCGCGCCAAGGGCGTTACGGCCGACGTCGCCTACGTCGGGACCGAGCACGGCGGGTTCTTCGCCATCGACATCAAAGACGGCCGCATCCTGTGGAAGAAGCAGTTCCCCACCCAGCGCATCGAGTGCGCTGAGTCACCCGACGGCATCTTCGGCATCAGCGCCGCCGCGGCCATCGACCCGAGTGACAAGCGCGTCTATGTGGCGACGGTGGACGGCAGGATCCACGCGTTGGACCTCGCCACGGGCGCGGAGGAGCCGGGGTGGCCGGTGGTCGCGGCCGAGGACCCGAAGACCGATTTCGTCTGGGGCGCGCCCACGCTCTGGAAGGGTCAGCTCTACGTAGGCACCGCGAGCCACTGCGAGATCGGACCCCACGAGGGCCGGGTCCTGTCCATCGACACCGCCACGGCCACGAAGTCGCACGTCTTCTGGGTCACCGGCCCCGGGCCTCCGATCGGCGGCAGCGTGTGGGGGTGGGGCGGCGTGTCGGTCGATCCCAAGACCGGCGACGTCTTCGCCGCGTCGGGGCCGGCGAAGAACTTCCCGGAGAACGTGCCCTACGGCGATCACGTCCTGCGCCTGACAGCCGACCTGCAGCTGCGCGCCGCCCACGCGCCGCCCGTCCCGCCGGGCCTGTTCGACGACGACTTCGGGTCGACGCCCGTGCTCTTCCAGCGGAAGGGCTGCCCGCCGCAGCTGGCCGTGATGCGCAAGCACGGCACGCTCTACCTCTACGACCGGGACTCGATCGCCAAGGGCCCGTCCCAGACAGTGAGCATGTCCGGTTCCCCGTACCAGTTCATCGGGTTGCCGGCCTTCTGGCCGGCGGAGAACCTGCTCTACGTGGCCAACCCCTCGCCGGGCGCGGACGAGAACTACACGCACGGGATGGTCGCGTTCGGGCTCGGGAGCAACTGCCGGCTCAAGCTCGCATGGCAGCAAACCGCGGGACGCAACGACACCGTGAACTCCACGCCGACGATCGCGAACGGTGTCGTCTACTACGGCGACGGCACGGGCAACCAGATCCACGCGTTCGACGCCAAGAGCGGCAAGCCCCTGTGGTCGAGCCCGCCCAACGATCTGCAGGACGCGGCGTTCACCGCCCCGGTGGTCGTGAACGGCACATTGCTCCAAGGATCGTGGGACAACCATCTGCACGCCTACCGACCGTAGGAACCGTCAGCCAGGCTTTCCTCCCGTCTCGCCGCTCTGGGGCGCCGCGCCGCCCGACAAGCGCGCAAGCCGGTTGTGATCGATCAGGTGGTCAGTTGGGCGTTGGTGATCGCCGCGAGATCGGCGACGGCGACCCGGTTGCGTCCCGCCGATTTGGCTTCGAGGAGCGCCCGGTCGGCGATGGCGACGATCTCGTCGAACTCTGCGGCGTACACGGAGGACGCGACCCCGAACGTGACGGTGAAGGGGGAGACGCGAACTGCGCTCAGCGCGAGGGCAAGACTTTCGCGGACTCGTTCGAGCACGCCGGTCGCTCCGGCAGTGTCGCAGTTCTGTCAAGGCCGCGAAAGCTGCGGCCGGCGACGGTGCCGTCGATCGAGAGTGCATCCTTCGAGGGCGCACCCGCGTGGTCGACCGGCACGAGTACGCGCTGGTCGTAGTCGACGAGAAAGAGGACGACCGCGCTGGCACCGAGCCGGCTCCCGTGCTCGCTGAGCAGGGTCGGGAGGTCGTCCGGCACGGCGAGGTGAGCTCCGGCGAGTAAGCCGGCCAACGCGCCCGCACCCCCGTCGCGATTCACGTGGACATTCTTCCAAGGCTCGGCGAGCCGGCGACTCGACGGATCGGTTCGGTAGCCCGACGTCGTGCTCGTCGGGGTGACTCGCATTGCATACTGAACCAAGCGCTTGGGTAGCAAACGCAGCCCCCCTCGAAACGGATGGAGCCGAAAATGCTGAAGCCTCTCTTGGACGCCATCCGCTGGGGGGAACCCCACGCGTGGGAGCCCGACGACGATGCCCCATGAGGTCCCAAACGAGCTTGCCGGCGGGAGAAGTCGCGACCGAACTGATGTCTCCGATGTCCCGCGAGATCACAGGGTGCGGGCGAGAGGACTCGAACCTCCATCCCACTTGGGGACCGGGACCTAAACCACCGTGGCGCCGTCCGTGGGGTTGACCTGAGTGTCATCACGTCCATCGTGACCTGCGGTTTCGCGATTGACGGTCCACGTCGTGGCGTGGCGTGTCGGCTCGTGACGCGGAGTTCCGTTAGCAAATGCGTTAGCAAGGTGACGGCCGGACGATCGTAGACTTGTCTTCGTGACGGAGATCAGCATCGAGCTACCCGACGACCTCGCGAGCCGACTGGAAAAGGCCGCGGCCGAGCGCGGGATGCCGGCGGAGCAGCTGGCGCTCGAGCTGCTTGACGCGAGTGTTCCCGTCTCCTCATCGCGCAAGCGGTTCGGGTTCGTCGGCATAGGTGACTCCGGCCCCGGTGGTGGTGACATTGGGCGTCGCCATCGAGAGGTCATTCGCGAGGCGTACTCGAAGAAGACCGCCTCGGACGTGTGAGTCGTGTCGTCGTTGACACCGGCGTGCTCTTCGCCGCTGCAGATCGCCGCGATCGCGACCACCAGGCCTGTGCCGAACTGCTCGATGCGCACTCGACTGACGAGCTGGTCTTGCTTGTCCCTGTCGCAGTTGAAATCGCCTGGCTGATCGGTCACCGCTTGGGCTCCGAGGTCGAGACTGCGTTCGTGGCGTCGGTCGCGGCCGGTGACTTCACTCTGTGCGATTTGACCGCAGAAGACTGGTCCCCAGCCGCCGAGCTCCTGGAGCAATACGTCGACCTTCGCCTCGGGCTCGTGGATGCGTCGGTCATCGCCCTCGCAGAGCGGATCAGCATTGACACGATCGCCACTCTCAATCACCGAGACTTTCGCGGTCGTCCGTCCTCGCCACGTCGGCGCGTTCACGATCCTTCCCTGACCGCGGTTGTGCAGCGAGGTCCCTGACGTTGGTGTTGTCCATTGAGTGCTCCGCGCTTCGTCCAGCCGTTCTGTCAGCGCGCCGTTCGTGGGCAGCGCGCGTCCGTCTCTCCCAACACGTTCTCGCTGGAGGACGAGCCGGCGCCGCCGGCCCGCATCGGTTGGTGGTGGGGCTCGGGCCAGAGCACTTGCCGGGCATTGATCGCAAGTGGCGTTGCATGACCTTCGGCACTTGTCCGCCACGATGGCGATCAGCCGCGGCCACGACGTGCGCACGGTCGCAAGTCGCCTCGGTCACGCCAACGCCGCGATGACACTGCGAACCTACGCGCACGCGGCCGAGGCGGCGGACAAGGAGGTGGCGTCGATGCTCGGGGATCTGCTCGACGGTGAAGGCGACGAGAAGGTCTCTCGTCCTTCGCTCACCAGCTGAGCCCGAGGTCTGGCTCGGCCTCCATGACGATCTCGGGCATCTCTATCTGGCGCGTCGACTCCATGCGACGCTGTGCCTCGTTGACGCTGAGCGCCCACGTCCGGCTGTCGGTCGCGAGGCTGTGTCCGCTGACAGGGTCGAGCTCGTGTGCCGCCTCGATGATGTCGTCGGCGTCCTCGATCATCTTGTCGATGCGGCTCCAGTTCTTGTCGACCGGCCGGTTCATTCCGACTCGAGGCTTGGGCCCGAGCGCGAGGAACTCGTTTGTGACGCCGTGCCGGTCGCGGTAACGCTCGATCTCTGCTGCCAGTCCGCACCAGGCCCGCTGGCCGCCACGCGACCCCGGCACCTCGCCCAACGCCTCAACCAGGTAGCAGGGTGGCGAGTCGTCGTGCGCGATCGCGAGGACGCGCTCGACCCGGGTGTCGTCGAGTGCGGCGTCGATCTCGAGCAGCACGCGCCTGAGCTCGGTTCGCATGTCGTTGGTCGCATCCAGAGCCCGGTGGCGCGCGGCTTCTGCTGCTCGCTCTGCTGCTAGCTGTTCTCCGGTCTGCGTGACTCGTTCGCGTGCGTTGACCAGGTCCGCCTCGGAGCGGGCAAGCCTCCACTCCGCGTCCGAGATGGCCGTCTTGTTTCGCTTGCCCCACTGCCGTCGAGTCGCCTGGTTTAGTTCCTGAGCGCAACGTTCCGCCTGCAAGTCGGCGAAGCGCAGGATCTCCTCGGCGCGTTGTGCTTGGGCTCCGGCGTCTCGAAGCGCGCCCGAGCGGTCGCGCGGCACCGTGCGCAGGAT
>JBBQYZ010000283.1:0-5112 GCA_038208205.1 Gemmatimonadales bacterium
CTATCCGCTGAGCCTCTTTAAGCACGACCTCAGGCACTACGTCGCCACGCAACTCCTCGACGCCGGCGTACCCGTGCGGTCGGTCAGCGAACGCCTCGGCCACGCCTCGGCCATGACCACGTTGACGATCTACGCCGCTGCACTCCCCGCCACCGATCGTGCCTCGGCCGAGATCCTCGGCGCGCTGCTGAAGGGCGACGCCAAGAAGACGCCCAGGCGGTCGCGTCGATGAGCCGACACGCATCGCCCCTGTTGACGAATGTCCACGGCACCGTTGTAAAGTGTCAACGTGCCTGATCGGCACGCTAACAAGGCGATCGAGCGTGGCCTCGCCTACGCCCGAGCGCACGGCTGGATCGTCATGAAGAGCACCGGGGGAGCGGCCCACGCATGGGGGATCATGCGCTGCCCTAGTGATTGCCCGCAGGTCTCGATCTACTCGACGCCGAGGGTGCCCGAGAACCATGCCAGAGCCCTGCGGCGAGCGGTCGACCGATGCCCGCACAGCACCGAGACGGAGAACGACGATGGCTGAGCACCACTTCGACCTGACGATCCGAGGCACGTTCACGGACGCGCTGCTCGACGCGCTGTTCGAAGCCGGCTGCGACGACGCCACCATCTCGCACAAGGGCGAGCTGATCTTCGCCGACTTCGACCGCGAGGCATCGTCGATGCTCGATGCGATCGTCTCGGCCATAAGCGATGTCGAGTCGGTCGAGGGCCTCGAGGTCCTCCGCGTCGACCCCGACGAGCTCGTGTGGGCCGCAGAGATCGCCGAGCGCGTCGGTCGCACCCGCCAGTCGGTCGACCAGCTCATCAAGGCCCAGCGCGGCCCTGGCGGTTTCCCTGCTCCTGCCTCGCACGCGTCCCGCAACCCGCTGTGGCGGTGGACCGAGGTGGAGACGTGGTTCGCCGGCTACGAAGGCCGCGAGCCCGAGACCGAGCGGTCGGTCGTGCTCGGCGCCATTAACGGCGCGCTCCAGGCGCGCCACAGCCTCCGCGGAAGCCAGGCGGCCAAGCCGCTCCGCCGAGCGCTCGAGCAGCTCCTCGCGTCGTAGCGCTGAGCCGCGTTCAAGTGGCAGACACTTGCCACCTCCTTCGGAGGCGGCCCTCAGCGATCACGTCGTCGCCGTGATCGACGTCGCTGGCGAACACGTTCGGCAACTGCAGCTGATCGGTCCTGCGGACAGATCAGCAATGTCCACACCTATGCACCTGCCGATGCCCGTCAGCTCACGTCTTCGAGCGCACCCAACTCGATGTTCAACGATCGATGACGAACAGACGGTTGCAAAGACTCACGTCCGTGAGCGCGTCGGCCCCGGCTGGGCCTTGACGCGAGTCTGACCATCGCCGTGGAACCTGACCATCCGCGGGCCGGGATCCTGACCATCGAGGGCGTTGTGTCACACAACGCCGGTGACCATCGAGGGCGTTGTGTCACACAACGCCGGTGACCATCGGCGTGTTGTGCGACTCAACGCGGTCAGCCGCCGGAGTAGGCGGCGTTCTCTGCGGATACCGGGCCGACGCGTCTCCTGCCAGGTTGAGTGTGGGAGCATCTGACGTAATGGACGAGGACCCGCGGGTGCAGTCGGTGATGCGGTACTGGCAGGAGGCCTGGTCGCGGGGTCGGGTCGAGGTCCTGAGCGAGTTCTACGCGGCGACGTACCGCGAGAACGACGAGGCCAACACGCCCGAGTCGTTCGCCGGGAACCTGCTGCGCTGGCGCGAGATATTCCCCGACTTCCAGGCAGACGTCGACCGGGTGTGGACCACCCCGGGTGCCGTCATCACGCGCGTGGTCTACAGCGGCACCCACCGCGGCGACTTCACCTTCCTCCAAGCCACGGGCCGAGCTTTCCGGAGCAGCGGTCTGGACGTCTTCGAGTTCGACACCGGAGGCAAGGTCGTTCAGCACTGGCACGAGACTGACCACTGGGAGCTGTTCGAGCAGCTGGGCGTCGAGGTCGGCCAAAGCTAGGTGCCGATCGCGCGGTCGGTCCACGCCCCGAACGCGCGTCCATATCGACGTGGGGGCATGCCACCGATTGGGGATGCGACGCCAGCAGAGCCATCCGGTATTGCCGGGTCCTGCGCTCCGGTGCCCGATCCGATTGCCCGCGATGCGCTCGCTTGGCCAGCCACGCCGATGGCGCAGATCGCCACGACATCAGCGAACGGTCGAGAGGGTGACGCGAAACCGTCCTTCTCCCCGTGGACCACAGACCATCATGGTGTTCGTGGACGAGCTCTCGGTGGTCATTGGCTATCCGAACCGGGAACAGATCTGCATCAAGGTCCTGGGGCGAATGCATCCCGGCTGCGTGGACTTCTGGGACGGCAACTGGCTCGTGTCGCCGACGAAGGTGAGCATCGGTGGCTTCACCGGCGAGGTGGCCGCTGGTCTACGCACAGATGAGCTGCGCGACTTTCGCGTCGAACTCGAGGGTCTGTATCGAGATCTCGAAGGCGTTGCTCGCTTCAAGACCCTTGAGGGATGGCTCGAGATCGAGGTCGTCGCAAGGCACGGCGGCCACCTTGCGGTAGCCGGCAACGTGATGGATCGACCCGGGTCGGCAATCGCCTTCACTTCACGATTGAAGGCCTCGACCAGACGTTCCTGCCCGGCATCATCGAGTCGCTTCTCCGGGTCGAGGCGGCATACCCAGTGATTGACGATCGGCCGTAGGCGCACGCATGACCGCCCCGATTGCCCGCGATGGGCGCCTGTGGCCACTCTTGATGCGCGCACATATTCGCGGGGCCGCGGGGCCAGTCGTCAAGGGTCGGCCTCTCGTCGATGAGGCACCGAACATCGAAGCTCGTCGCGGCTGGAGCCACGCAGAGCATGCCGGCCACGCCCCAATTCTCGTCACCACGAGCGCGCCTCGGATCCGATGACGCCAGTGAAAATGGCGGCGTACGGTTGGTAACGCCGGCCTCCTGCCGAGAAGGGCAGCGCTCGGCGCCTCGGACTCGCGACCACCAGCGATCTCGCACCGTACGATCGCCGCGGGATCGCGCCTCGAGAGCCCGCACAGGAGGCCTCCGGAGCGACGAGAGCACGGTAATGGAACTTGGTAATGAACGGGCCGTCAGGGGCCGAAATCAGGCGTCACAGGCTGAGACGGCGCACCGGACGTGACCTGCCCAAACGTCATCAGGCGACACCCGACGCACGACCGGAAACGGGTTCACACGGCAGAAGTCACAGGTTCGAGTCCTGTTGCGCCCACCCCCCGTTGTCATAATTACAACGTTTGCCCCGGTCAGTCAGAGGGCATTTAGCGTGTCCGATCGCTCGGACAACCTTCCTTGTCTGTTTCAAACCCGGGCGACCTTGCCGTGACGGAGAATCGTCATGGTCCGTCCGTCCCCTACCGGCACTTATCTCAAGCCCGGAATTGCGTGTCCACGATGTAGCCGACGAAGCGTGTCGGCTCTGTCGTGGACGCGTTATCTCAAGGACATCCACGACGCAGGATCCCAACGCACGCAGCCAGTCGGTGACCAGCGGGGCTGTGACCGCCGAGCTGACGGGTCCGCCTCGACGTCGAGCGGCCACTCGGCTCGCCTGAGCCCGGTGGACCATGGACCAGGTCTGCGTCGCGGCTCCGGGCCCGGCGCGGGGGCGCGCCGATGTCCCCGCTCGCGAACGCCTCGTAGATCGCGGCGACAGTCGCCTTGTTCTGTCATGTTCCCATCGGGCTCTCTCTCCGTTGTGATGTCGCCCGGACACTTCTCAAGCCGGTGCCTGAACTTGGCCGTCACGCCGTAGCCCTCACCGATACATCGGCGAGGCCCGAACCCCGCGTGGGCGCGGGCCGGGTGTTTTGCCGAGTACACAGGCCCTGTGGATCCAGGCCGCTAGTTCGGGTGCTGCCAGCGAGGCGACCCGCTCGTCGTAGCGCCGGAGGTCGTCGTCGGTGGTGAGCACCTCGCGCCATGCGCCGCTGCGTCCCTTCTTGAAGAAGCTGGCGTTGTCGAGCCATGCCCCCTTCTCGGCGAAGGGGACGAGCACCGACGCCCGATCGCGCATCTCCTCGAACGAGGCCGCCGCGGTGAGTACCGGCCAGCGATTCTCGGGGACCTCGATGCCAAGCCGCGCGGCGAGCGCCCGCATCTCGCCCTCCAAGTCGGCCTTGAGCTCCTCGTAGTGCAGCATCACCACGTTCCCGGTGTGGCGCACATCCCAAAACGACTGCACGTGGGCGAGCACGGCGCGCAGCGACCCGAACGTCTTGGTCGGCGGCGTGTCATCCAGGATCCACCGCCACATCCTCGCTTGGTCACTCTGGTCGAGGTCCGCAGGCGGCAGTGCCGGTGGGGCTGGCGGCTCACGCCCGTCGATCGCAGCAGCTTCCGCGAGAGCGACCGGGAGCGCGGCCATGTTCGTGTTCGCCATGTGGTCGTCCATCGAGAGCGCGGCGTCGCGGGGATCGCGTCCCACACAGATGTAGGTCACGCCGTCGGCGAGCGGCAGACCTGGCAGGGGCGTGTGGGTCTTGATGAACCGCCGGTGCGTCTGGGCCTCCAGGTTGGCGACGACGTCGCGTCTGGCGTGGGCGAGGATGTCGAACCACGGCGAGAGCTCCGGCAGCGGAGCCGGCAGATGAGGCGTTTGGAAGATCAACAGCGCCGTGATCATCTGCACCCAGGTCGTCCCGGACTTCGGCGGTGTGCTGATGATGATGTCGTCGGGCCGGAGTTCGAATCCGTCCCAGCGGCTGCTGTCGAAGATGAAGTCCGTGTAACGGACGAGTTGTCGGTCGGTCGCGTTCATGACGGCAGCTTGCGCCACAACGCTTCCGAATTTCTTCCGATCGCGTATGGATCAGGGGCCAACGGGCACCAGGTCGCCGAGAGGTGAAGGGGTCACGCCAAGCTCCCGCATTCGCTCGTCGTAGGTGCGGTACGCCGCGTGCGCGTCCCCCAGCCGCCGTTGGTGGACGAGGGCGGTGATCACTCTCCGGTGGGCGTCATCGTCGAAGGGGTCGGCAGCGAGCAGCCGATGGCCGAGCTCGAGCGCTCGCAGATGGTTGCCCGCGCCAGCTGCCGTGTCGGCCAACGTGCGCGCCGCGGCCACGAACGCCGACCGGGCACGCT
>JBBQYZ010000284.1:0-5105 GCA_038208205.1 Gemmatimonadales bacterium
AGCTCAAGTTCGGGCACGACAACGGCTCGACGACCAACCAGATCCTGTTTCCGCGCGTGCCGTTCGGCGAGGTGAACTTCTTCGGCGCGCGGGCGGGGGGTGAGAAGACCCTGGAGAACGTGTCGACGATCTTCAACACCATCGACTATTCGGCGACGGCGAAGGTGGAGATTCGGCGCATCAGCACTGCGACATCCGCCGGCGCCCAGTACTACCGCAAGCAGGTCACGGTGATCTCCGGCGTGGGCTCGAACTTTCCGACCCCGGACATCACAACCATCGGCGGCGCGGCTTCGACGACCTCGGGAGAGACATTCCTGGAGAACAAGACGCTGGGCATGTACGGGCAGGAGGTGCTCGGGTTCAACAACAGGGTATTTCTCACCGCCGCCATCCGCGGCGATGCCAACAGCGCCTTCGGCAAGAACTTCAAGGCGGCGTACTACCCCAAGCTGAGCGCCTCGTGGGTGGTGAACGAGGAGCCCTTCTTCGCGCGGTTCGCGGACCGCGTCAACACGCTGAGGCTGCGTGGCGCCTGGGGACAGGCGGGGCAGCAGCCCGACGTGTTCGCGGCACTGCGCCTCTATGCGCCGCAGACCGGACCGGGCGGCGTGCCGGTCGTGACCCCGAGCTCCATCGGCAACCCGGAGCTCAAGCCCGAGCGCGGCTCGGAGGTGGAGCTCGGCTTCGACGCCGGCTTCCTCAACGACCGCGTCACGGTCGCGTACACCCACTACAACAAGACCACGACCGACGCGATCGTGCTGGCGCCGAACAAGCCATCCACCGGCTTCCCCGGCTCCACCGTGCAGAACCTGGGCAAGGTGCGCAACTGGGGCAACGAGCTGGGGGTCAACGTCAACGTGCTGAACCAGCGCCGGCTCGGCTGGGACCTCGGCGTCAACTACGCCACCGCGGGCAACGTGGTGGACGATCTCGGTGGCGTCACCCTGCAGAACGCGCGTGTGGGCTACCCGGTCGGGGCCATCTTCTTCAACCGGATCGCGACCGCGGCGTTCGACGGAGCCGGCAAGCTGGTCAACGTGACGTGCGAGAGCGAGAACGGCGCAGCGCCGCAGCTCTGCTCCACGGCGCCGCAGGTGTACTGGGGCAACTCCACCCCGACCTGGTGGGGCAGCGTGACGAACTCCTTCACGCTGTTCGAGAAGCTGCGCCTGGGCGCCAACATCGACTTCCAGGGTGGATTCCATCAGGTGGACGGGGACATCGCGTTCGGGCACACCACCTTCCAGAACAGCGCGAAGGACTACGCCGCGCCGGATCCGGTGTTTGCCGCGTATCAGACCGTGATCCCCCGGCTCGGACTCGGGTTCTTCGACGCCGGCTTCGCGAAGCTCCGCGAGTTGAGCGCGAGCTATCAGCTGCCGCAGTCGCTGGCCGGTCGCGTGGGTGCGCAGAGTGCGTCGGTCACGGGCGCCTGGCGCAATGTGCTCACCATCTGGCAGGCGCAGCACGACATCTACGGCACCAAGATCTTCGATTCCGAGACGCGCGTGCCCGGCAGCTCGGAGCTCGGCTATACCTATCAGACGGTGATTCCGCCCACCTCGCAGGTCGTGTTCACAGTTCGCATGACCTACTGAGGAGATCATGAGAGACTACCAGCGGATCATTCGCCCCCACACTCGAGAGACGCCTTCCATGCGCCAGCACCTTTCCCGATTCCATCGCGCGGACGCGGCCTACATCGGGCTCGTCCTCGCGTCGACGCTGTTGCTCAGCGCCTGCCAGGGCGTGCTCGACGTCTCGCTGCCGGGCAGCGTGGAGGCCTCGGCCCTCGACGCCCCCTCACTGGCACCGACGCTCGTGGACGGCGCGCAGGCCGACTTCGAGTGCGCCTTCACGCAGTACGTCGAGAGCACCGCGACCTGGGCCAACGAGGTGCTGAACTCGTCGGGCGGCGCCGAGGTGGTGGGCTGGAGCGCCCGATTCACGCGGCCGGAAGCCGGTACCGCGCAGTGCCCGACCGCGACCTCCAATCGTGGTCAGTTCACCCCCTACCTGCCGCTGCAGGTCGCGCGCGGTCAGTCCGAGCTTGCACGAGAGAAGCTGACCGCCTTCACCGATGCCCAGGTCACGGGGCGGGCGCTGCTGCTGGCACGGGCCAACTTCTATGGCGGCTACGCGGTGATGCTGCTGTCCGAGGGCTACTGCCAGGTGGCCATCGACGCGACCGCGCTGCTGACGCCGGCGCAGGGATTGGCGATCGCCGAGACGCGGTTCACCGACGCGATCGCCTCGGCGACGACCGCGAACAATACCGCGCTGCTCAACGCGGCACGTGTCGCTCGGGCGCGCGTGCGGATCGCGCTCGGTAACAAGACGGGGGCGGCGACCGACGCGAGGCTCGTCCCGAGCGGCTTCGTGTTCAACGCGACGTATGCGGCGACCCCGGTGCGGCGGCGCAACACGATGATGGAAGACGTCAATCTCAAGTTCCACCTCTCCGTCGCGCCGGCGTACCGGGGACTGACCGTGGGCGGTGTGGCCGACCCGCGCGTCGTCGCCATCAACGCCAACCGCGTGGGCATCGACGCGGTCACACCGGAATGGATCCAGGGCAAGTACTCAGCGCCGGAGTCCCCGATCCCACTGGCGATGTGGGACGAGGCGCAGCTGATCATCGCCGAGGCGGAAGGAGGTCAGAGCGCCGTCGACGCGATCAACCGCATCCGTACCAAGTTCAATCTCCCCGCCTACGCCGGGGGAACCGCCGCTGAAATCACCGCGCAGGTGATCGAGGAGCGCCGTCGTACGCTCTTCCTCGACGGCCATGCGATCAACGATCATCTTCGGTTCAACATCCCGTTCCTGACCGGTGTGGATCAGAAGGGCGTGCGCTATAACGACGAGAAGTGCATCCCGCTTCCGCTCTCGGAGCTGACGGGCCGGTCGTAGCGGCACGCTGGAGCAGCTGGCGATCAGTCCACGCGCCGCGCCGGTGGCGACTCACACGGCGCGAAGCTCGCCGAGCGTCCGGCGTTGCCGTCCGGCGGCGTCGAAGTTGTCGTCGGCGAGCCAGGACTCGAAGGCGACGCGGATCTTCGGCCACTCGGAATCGAGAATCGCGAACCAGGCAGTGTCGCGACTGCGGCCCTTGTAGACGATCGCCTGGCGGAAGATTCCCTCGAAAGTGAAGCCATAACGGCGCGCGGCGGCGATCGAGGGCGCATTGAGGCTGTCGCACTTCCACTCGTAGCGCCGGTAACCCAGCTCGTCGAAGGCGCGCCGCATCAGCAGGTACATGGCCTCGGTGCCGGCGCGTGTCTGCCGGAGGCGCGCGGAGTAGGCGATCCCGCCGACCTCGATCACCCCGTTGGGCGGATCGATGCGCATGAGGGCCGCGCTGCCCACTGCCCTCCTCGTGGCATGCTCCACGATCGCGAAGTGCAGCGGGTCGCGACTCGCCGACGCCGCAACGGCATAGGCGCGAAAGGCGGCCAGATCGGCGGGCGGCGGCGTGAACAGGTAGGTCCAGTCCCTTCCATCCGGCGCGTCGGCGTACGCATCGAACAGGTCGGCCGCATGGCGGTCCACGTCGAGTGGCTCGAGCGTGCAGAACCGACCGACCATCGGCGTCCTCGGCGGTCGCGCGCGCTCGGTCCAGTCGTCCATCGGTGGCCCGATGGGCTGGCCGAACGCGTTCGTCGGCGCGGTCACCGGTCTGTCGGGGGGCACGCCTGAAGCGGTCACGTCACCTCCGGCACCAGCGTGAGTGAGAGAACCCCTCCGGGCGGCAGATCGAGGAGTTCGAGGGAGCTACGACCGAGGGAGGACGTTCGTTGAGGCGCGCGCCCCCCCGAGCGCCGCGGCCGACAGGCACGCGCCGCGATCAGCGTCGCAGTCCCATGACTCGCCAGCCCGCCGCGCTGCGCACCAGCGTCACCGGCCACCGTTCGGTGATTCCTCGCTGGCGCGCGAGGGAATCGTTGGGCGCCAGCACGGCGGTGAGCGCGAGCGTGTCGGCCGACTGCCACGCGAGGTCGGTCGGACCCCAGCCCGTGTCGGTCTTGCAGTCGTACGCATCGAGCGCGAACTCCCGGACCGGAATGCTGTCGGTGAGCCGCCAGATCTCAAGGCCGTTCCGGCCCTCGCACGTCTCCAGCGACATCGCCGACGCCGCGAACCGGTCGCCCGCTGGTGACAGGAGTGGCGGACCGATGGCCCCGACCGAGCGTCCCGACCGACCATCGACGATGCGCGTGTCGGACGACTCGTACGCCGCGTCGCTGACGACATGTTCGATGGCGCGACCGACGATCGCGCCCGCGTAGGTGTGGTGCTCGTAGACGGTGCCGCCGGTGTCGGGCCGTTCGAGATCGACCAGCACGGGACCGCTGTCCGGTCGAATGACGAGCGAATCGCCGTGCCGCCAGGCGCGACCCCGAGCGCAGGCCAGCGCCTTCGGTTCGTCGTCACTCGCGCAGAAGGACACGCCCGCCACCAGCGGTGGCCAGGGCGTGCGGTCGGGCGGCTCGGCACCGTCCGCGTGCACAGCGCCCGAGGTGGGCGCGGGCACGGCGGCGCGGGTGCCACTTGCCGGTGCGCGCGTCTCGCGTGGCGCTTCCCCACACGCCGCAAGACCGAGGAGCAGCGCGAGAGCGGCCGGCATCCGGGAAGCGCGAGTCATGGCAGTGAGCGGGCGCAGTGACGAGCAGCGAACGGAATCGCGCGCAGCGCGGATCGGCCCCTACGCGTGGATCATCTTTCCCTGGGCGTCCAGCGTCGCCTCGGCGATCGCCTCGGCGAGCGTCGGGTGCGCATGGATGGCGCCGCTGATCTCCTCCACGGTGAACTCATTGGCGCGTGCCACGACGAACTCGTGGATGAGCTCCGTCGCGTGCGCGCCGACGATGTGGGCGCCGAGGATCTCACCGTACTTCGCGTCTCGGATCACCTTCACGAACCCTTCAGTCTCGCCGGAGGTGCGCGCGCGTCCATTGGCCGAGAAGGGGAACTTGCCCACCTTGTAGTCGAGCTTCTTGTCCTTGCACTGCTGTTCGGTGAGCCCGACCGACGCCACCTCGGGATGGCAGTAGGTCGCGCCCGGAATGTTGTCGTAGTCCATTCCGTGCGAGCTCTTG
>JBBQYZ010000285.1:0-5097 GCA_038208205.1 Gemmatimonadales bacterium
GATGCTGCAGGTGATCTTGCCGTCCCCAGCGTCGTTGACGTCGGCCGCGCCCAAGGTATTGCAGACCGTAACTTGGTTCTCAGTGATCGTTCCCGTCACGCCGACCGGGAGGGTGTAGGTCAGCTCGAAGTCCAGCCAGCGCGTCTGGCCGAATGGGATCCTGACCTCGCCCGTGGCGAGATACACCGGGTCCGTGAACATGCCCGATGCGTCCTGCATCATCACGTCGACCAACTTCTTGGTAAAGACGGGCGTGGGCGGCGGCGTCGGCGCGGGGCCGTAGCACACGACGTAGTGACTGATCGTCGGGATGTTGCCGCCATTGTTGTACGGCGAAGTCAGCCCGCCGTCGCTCGTTCTGCCGGCGCCGTAGGCGTAGACGTCGTAGGCGTCGCCACCCTTGACGATGACCGCGGTGATCACGGTCGTCGGTGTCGTGCCCGCAATGGGCGCGAAGGCCAACATCGTCTTATCGGCGCCCGACACGGTGAACTGATAGCCGGCGACTTTCTGCGAGACGGCATTGTCGACCTTGAGACCGACGTTGCCGAATCCGAGCGTGGAGCAGGCGAGGCTCCCTTCCCCTCGCGTGTTGCCGTCGAAGGCCTTGGGAACGATTCCACCAGAGCTCGTGAGCCCCACGCGTAGTTCGCTGCCTGACTTGCTCATCAGGGGCGCGGGTGCGCTCAGGGGTGAGCTGGCGGATTCACTGCATGCCGCGGCGGCGGCCAACGCGAATCCTGTGACGAGCAATGCTGCTGGGCGACGCATGTGCCTTCCTCCCGAGGTATCTCTCGCGACACGCCTGGCCCCCACGGCCTCGCGTCGCGTCGAACGAGTTCAACGACCTCTGCCGCAATTCGGAGTCCAGAAGTCACACGCGTTTCGTGAGGCAGATCACGTTGAACTGGGCGGAAAGTGACGCGTCTTGTTGCGTCTCCGCAACACCCCCCCGGCTATCGGCGCCGCCTCCGATCCCGGTCCAGCACCAGCCGCAGCTGAGTCAGCAGGGAGTCCTGACTCAACGGCTTCTGGAGAAATCCCGACGCTTCGCCCGACGCGAGATCGGCTTGCGCCCCCGCCGGATCTGCTGTGTACCCGGTCATCAGGACCACCGGCACCTCGGGCTGCTCGGCACGGAGCCGCTCGATCAGCTCCCGCCCTCCCATCACCGGCATCACGAGGTCGGCCAGAACGACGTCGATCCGTCCCGCACGGTCAGGGAGGGCACGGCCGGCTCGCCAGAGGCGCAGTGCCTCCGCGCCATCGCCGGCTTCCACCACCTGGTAGCCGTTGCGAGCAAGCATCCGCCGCACGACGTCGCGCACCGCCGGCTCGTCCTCGACCACCAGCACGGTCTCCCCTCCGCCCACCTCCGCCGCTCGTGGCGCCGCCGCGCGTGACCCCTCCGAGGAGGAGTCGCAGGGCAGATACACGGTGAAGGTGGTCCCCTCACCGGGCACACTCTCCACCGAGACCGTTCCTCCCGACTGCTTGACGATGCCGTACACCATCGCGAGGCCGAGCCCCGTGCCCCGACCGAGCTCCTTCGTGGTGAAGAAGGGCTCGAAGATGTGCGGCAGCACGGCGGCATCGATGCCGACGCCCGTATCGGCCACGGCGATCGAGAGGAAGCTTCCGGCTCCGAGACATGCCGGATGGGTCGCGGCCGAGATGGAGTCCACGCTGGTGTTGGCGGTGCGGATGCGAACGACGCCTCCCGCTGGCATCGCGTCGCGCGCATTGACGACGAGATTCATCAGCACCTGTTCCAGCTGCCCGGGGTCCGCATGCACCGGCCACGCGTCGCCGTCCAGCGCCGTCTCGATCCGCACGTCCTCGCCGATCAGCCGGCACAGCATCCGTTCCAGGCTCCGCACTGTCTCGTTCACGTCGACACGCCGAGGCTGCAGCACCTGCTTGCGGCTGAAGGCGAGCAGCTGCCGGGTGAGCGTCGCCGCGCGACGGCTCGCGGCGTCCACCTCGGCGAGATCCCTCGCGGCCTGGCTATCGGGCGGCAGCGACGCCAGCGCGAAGGCCGTGTTTCCCGTGATGATCGTGAGCAGGTTGTTGAAGTCGTGGGCGACACCGCCGGCCAGGCGACCGACCGCCTCCATCTTCTGTGCGTGCCGGAGCTGCGACTCGAGCAAGCGTCGCTCGGAGATGTCCTCCACCGTGCCGACCGTGCCGACCATCGCGCCGGATGCGTCCCGCAGTGGGGCAGCGCGGCAGTGGACCCACTGCGTCGCGCCCTCATCCATGCGCAGCCGGTACTCGTGCGCGTATTCGCGCTCCGCGCCGAGAGCGGCGGCCCAGCCGGCAGTCACGTCGCCGACGTCGTCCGGATGGATGCGTGCGAGCCAGCCATGTCCGAGCCCCTCCTGCTCGGACATGCCGAAGATCTGCAGGACGCGCGGATTGGCGTAGGTGATGCCTCCCTGGGTGTCGGACCGAAAGATGCCGACGGGCGACGACGCGCTCAGTGAGCGGAACTGCGCCTCGCTGTCCGCCAGCGCCGCGGCCGCAGCGCGGTGCTCGTTGATGTCCTGCATCTGGGCGAGGAAGTACGGCGGCGCACCGTCGGCGTCGCGGACGACCACGACGTTGAGCGCCATCCACACGTTGTGTCCCTGCTTGTGGAGGTAACGCTTGTCCATCTGGTACCGCTGCATCTCTCCGGCGATGGCGCGTCGCGCAAAGTCCACGTTCTGCGCCACGTCGTCCGGGTGCGTCACCTGCTGGAAGGTGAGGGCGAGCAGCTCGTCCTGCGTGTACCCGAGGGCGGTCGCGAACGAGCGATTCACCTTGAGCCAGCGGCCGTCGGCGCGCGTGATGGCCATGCCGATCGCCGCGTGGTCGAACGCGCTCCGGAAGCGCGACTCGCTCTCGCGAAGCGCCTCCTCGGCCCGGCGCCGCTCGCTGAGGTCGCGAGTGACCTTGGCGAAGCCGATCAGGCCTCCGTCCGCATCGCGGAGCACGGAGGTCACCACGTGCGCCCAGAACGGCGTCCCGTCCTTCCTGACCCGCCACCCTTCGACCTCCGCGCGTCCGTCAACGGCGGCAGTCCGAAGGTCGCTCTCGGGCGTTCCGGCCGCGACGTCGGCGGGCAGATAGAAGCGCGAGGCGTGACATCCGACGATCTCCGATGCCTGATAGCCCTTGAGCCGCTGCGCACCGGCATTCCAGCTCAGCACGTGACCAGCCGGATCCAGTGCATAGATCGCGTAGTCCTGCACGCCCTCGAGCAGCGCGCGGTGCAGCGCCGCGGCGTCGACGCTCAAGGAATACGGATCGCTGACGGCGGGCGGTTTCGAGAGCATGGCGTGTGAGCGGGGGGGCGTCTGACATGACGATCACGCCCCACCGCGCGCAAACCGCTCCGCCGGAAGTCGCGCCCGCCTCGATTGGGCAGCGCGACCGCCGGGCGGCGCGACCGCGACGCTACCGCTTGGTCGTCCCGGTGCGCGCCAGCGCCGCTTTCTCGCGGAAGACCATGTTGGGTCCGATGTATCCGAACTCGAGTCCCGTGCTCTGCTCGATACCCTGGATCGCCTGTCGGGATGAGTCGAGCGACGCACGCAGCGTGACCGAGCGCTCGAGGAGCGCCGCCTGGGGCACACTGACCGTGAGCCCGTACCAGCGCCGCAGCTCCGGCAGCACATCGCGCAGCGGCCGGCCGGACATGACTAGCGTGCCGCCGTTCCACGCGGCCGCCTGATCCCGTTCCGCCGGGGAGGCCGCGCGCGGCGCCAGTCCGGCGGTGAGGATCAACGCACCCCCTGCCCCCAGCGCCTGCCGCGTCCCGCCGCTGCGAACGTCCACGGTTCCGTCCTGCACCACCACGATCGTCGCGGCGTCGCTCTCGTACCGGCGCACCGTGAAGGCCGTGCCCGTCGCCACCACCACCGCGTCGCGCGCGTGCACCTGGAAGCTCTGCGACTGACCCGCCGCGACTGAGAAGGTGCCGGCTCCCTCCAGCTTCACGGCGCGAACGCTGGCCCCGAATCCCTTCGGGATCGAGAGCCTGGACTCGGGGGCGAGCCGCACCGTGCTGCCGTCGTCGAGCGTGACGACGCCGATCTGGCCGGGAAGCGACGTGATGACACGCGCGTCGGCGGCATTCACCGCCGTGCCGATTTTTGCGTCAGCACCGAGGTAGTTGATCGTGGCGACCGCGCCGACCATCCCTCCGGCGACGAGCGCGAGGACAGCGAGCACCTTCCAGATGGACGGCCCCTTCTCGATCGTCGCGATGTGCCCGGCGGCCTCGTGCCGCGACAGCGCGGCCGCCTGGGTCAGCGCCTCGGGGCTGTGCGCTTCGCCATGCAGTGCGTGAAGGACATGGACCCACGACTGCTCCATGCTGGTCTCCGCGATGGCATGGCCGGCGTGCTTCGCCTGGGCTGGCTCATGGCCAGCGAAGCGGTGCGCGGTCGCGCGGCGGCTCAGGGCTCGCGCAGCGGCGTGATGGACATCCTCCACGAGAAAGTGGTGCAGCTCGGCGGGCGTTCGGAGCTTCTCCCGCGCGTCCCAGGCGCGCACGAATGACCCCTCGACGACTTTGGGAGTGAGCGAGACCGCCTCCGTACCGAGCTCGCCGCGGGCTTCCGCGGTCAGGGCGGAATACTCGGCGACGAAGGCGTCGTGCAGTGCATCCTCGTCGAGGAGTGGAGCGCGGAGCGAGGGCGGTATGGGCCCGTCGCCGGGGTGCTGCGAGATGAGTGTCGTCATGGAAGCCTCTCAGTCGTGAGGGAAGGGGTCGACTGGATCGCTCGTCGGGCACGTGCTGTCCCCAGACGATACGGGCATCAGGAGCCGGGCGCCACTCGGGACCCGCCCGGCCTGTAGCCCTCACTCCTCGAACGCCGGCTCGTATTCGGCCTCCGCCAACTCCTGCCGGCGCATCCGATCGAGCGCGCGCAGACAGGTGTTCCACCGCAGGATGGCATCGTCGTTACCCGGCTCCCGCAGCGTCTCGGCGCGCTCGAACGCGTCCATCGCCGCGCGCAGCGACTGCTGGGCGATCGCCTCGGCGTGCATCGCGCCGCTCGCGAGCTGGGCGTGGCCCAGGCGCTCGGCGATGATTCCGGCGTAGTA
>JBBQYZ010000286.1:0-5090 GCA_038208205.1 Gemmatimonadales bacterium
GCCGGTCGCATCACCGACGCGGCGATCAGTCAGCTCGGCGCGCTCGGCTATCAGGCCGCTGACCTGCGGTTGCACTGCGGACCCGCCATCTGCGGCCGCTGCTACGAGGTCAGCGCAGACGTGTACGGCCAGCTCACGGGCCGCAACGCATCGGGACCCGCCACCGTTGACCTCCGCGCCCTGATTGCCGACCACGCTCGCGCCTTGGGCGTGCGACAGATCTCGGTCAGCCCGCTGTGCACCAGGTGCGACAACCAAAGGTTCTACTCGCACCGCGCGGGAGATGCTGGGCGACAGCTCGGAGTCATCGTCGCGCAGTAGGAGCGGCCGACCGCACGACCGCGCGACCGGACGGCGGGCTCCCGCGCCTGCATCGTCGTGGCAGGCTCGCTCGCATTTCGAGCCCTGGCCGATCTGCCACCCGTGCGGACTGGTCACCTAACTTCCGCTGGCGCCGTCGCTTGACCCCGCCCCTCGGACTCCTTACTTTCTGTGCTTGTGGGCGTCTTCGGGCCGCTCGCGGAATGTGGGGGACGTTCCCCACATTTTTTTATTCTCAGGACCTGATTAGAGACAGCATGAGCGACGAGTTGGAACATGTTGTCGTGCAAGCGCTTGACGAGGTAGGTTTCGACTTTGTCGAGCTACGGCGAGGCGGCACCAAGTCTCGGCCGGTGCTGGAGGTCCGCGTCGATCGTCGCGACGGCGAGAAGGTCACCGTCGAGGACTGTGCCCGCGCCTCGCGTGCCCTCGAGGCGCGGCTCGACAGCGGTGCCCTCGTCGCGGAACGGTACGTATTGCAGGTATCGTCGCCCGGTGAGCGACCGTTGCGGACGCCCGCGGAATGGCGGCGTTTCGTCGGTCGGTGGGCCAGCGTGCTCGCGCCCGACTTCGGTGGACGGTTGGAAGGCGAGATCGTCGCCTTCGAGGAGGAAGGCGAAACGACGGTGACGTTGCGCCCGGAGCGCGGAGAGGCGAGGCGGATTCCGCTCGCTGCGGTCAAGGAGGCGCGACTAGCGTTTCGATTCTCTTAACAGGTTCGGGTCGTCGGTGACGGCCCTTCTCAGCGAGGTCCTGGATGGTCGGTTCTGCAGAGATGTTGGCGGCGTTCCGCGAATTGTCGAATTCGAAGGGGCTCGACCGGACGGAGCTTTACGGGCTGCTGCAGGACGGCTTCATGGCCGCGCTGGCGAAGAAATATGGGCCGACCGTGCAAGCCGAGGTCGACATCGACGACTCGAAGGGCGAGATCAAGATCACCGTCCTCAAGACGGTCGTCGAGACTGTCGAGGATCCAGCCCGGGAGATCGCGCTCGAGGAGGCCAAGCTTTTCGATGAGGGGTTCGAGCCCGGCGACGTGATGGAGGAGCCGCTCGACTTCACGGTGTTCGGCCGCGCCGCCATCCAGGCCGCGAAGCAGCGCATCATCCAGCGGGTTCGCGAAGGCGAGCGCTCCAAGATCCGCGACGAGTTCGCTTCGCGTGTCGGCGACCTCCTCTCCGGCGAGATCCAGCAGATCGAGCGCGGCAAGCTCGTAGTCATGCTCAACAAGTTCCGCGAGGCGGAGGCGATCATTCCCTACCGTGAGCAGAACCACCGCGAGCACCCGCATCAGGGGGAGCCGATCCGCGCCGTCCTCAAGCGCGTCGAGGAAACGCCGAAGGGCCCGCGACTCATCCTGAGCCGCGCCGACGGCCTGTTCGTCAAGGCGCTGTTCAAGCTCGAAGTTCCCGAGATCCAGCAGAACATCGTCGAGATTCGCGCCACCGCGCGTGAGGTCGGCAGCCGTACCAAGATTGCCGTCTTCTCGCGCGACGACAGCATCGATCCGGTCGGCGCCTGCGTCGGACTCAAGGGCTCGCGCGTGCAGACGGTCGTCAACGAGCTCGGTGGCGAGCGCATCGACATCGTGCCGTGGTCGTCGGACCCTGAGCGGTTCGCCAAGCTGGCCTTGGCGCCGGCCAAGGTGGCTCGCGTGTTCAGCGATGCCGTGAGCAAGACCATCCAGGCGGTGGTCGACGAGGACCAGCTGTCGCTGGCGATCGGGCGCAACGGTCAGAACGTGCGCCTGGCCTCCGAGCTGACCGGCTGGAAGATCGATCTGTACTCGAGCCGGGAGTGGCTGGAGAAGGGAGGCGCCGAACAGATCTTCGCACCGCTTCCGGGTGAGGCCGAGATCGATGCGGCGGCCGACGTACCGCTCGCCGAGCTGGCCGGCATGCACCCGGTGACCGTGGCCGTGCTCAACGAGGCGGGCTATCGCACGTTGAACGACATCATCGATCTCGAGCGTGACGACTTTCTCCGGCTCGCCGGCATCGCGCCCGAAGAGGCCGACCGCATCATCTCCCTGCTCGAGGAGCTGACGACCGAGGATGCGAGTGGCGACGAAGCCGGCGTGCACTCTACCGACGCGTCGGCAAGCGAGTGACGCTCAACGACGTCGACCGGGGACGCCTGCTGCGCCTCATCGGGCTCGGCGTCCGCGGTCGTGGTGCGATCATCGGCGTCGAGCAGGTGAGGGAAGGGGCGAAGAAGAACAAGGTGGCGTTCGCGGTGGTCGCGATGGATGCGTCTCGCCATAGCCTGGACAAGGTGATCCCGCTGCTGAACGCTCGGCGGGTTAGATTCGTAGAGGTACCAAGTGCCGCCGAGCTGGGCGGCGCGGTGGGGCGGGAAACCACCGCCGTCGTCGGGATCGTGGATCGACAGCTCGCGAAAGGCATTCGCGCGCTCGTGGAGTCGGGCTCCCCAGGAGCCCCACAGGAGGCAGTTTGAGCAAGCTTCGCGTACATGACATGGCAGGCGAGTTCGGGATCTCCGCGGACGAGGTGATGGGCCTTCTCCGCCAGATGGACGTGCCCGTACGTAGCCATTTGAGCCCCCTCACCGATGACCAGGTCTCGCGCGTCCGCGCGCGCTGGGAGCGAGAGAAGCGCGTTCGCGCCGAGAAGCAGGCCGCCCCGGCGGCACCCGCTCGACGTCGCCGCGGCGCGGCCGCCACGGCGCCGGCCCCTGAGCCGGTCGCAGTCGCTGCTGATAACGGCGACGAATCCAGTCCGGTCCGTCGTCGTCGCAAGGCGGTCGATGTCCAGGCCGCGGCCGAAGCAGCTGCCGAGGTGGCGGCGGCATCCGCCGCCGCGAGCGAGAAGATCGAGGCAGCTTTGGCGGCCCAACGCGCCGAGCGGGCCGAGCGCGACGCCGCGGACGCTGCGGTCGTCGTCGCGCGAGCCGAGCAGGCCGCTGCCCGTGACGCCGCCGAGGCCGAGGAGCGTGCGGAAGACGAGCGCGCCAAACGCGAGTCGTTCGCGACCGCGCAGTTGGAGCTGAATGCCGCTGCGGCGACCAGCCCTCCGGCCGCGTCGTCCAGCGATGCGCCGAGAGTGGAAGCGCCCCGCGCATCCGCGCCGTCGTCATTGCCACCGGCGTCCGCCGGCAGCGATCGTCCCCGTCCGCGCCCCATTACCCCTGGCGCACCCCGGCCGCGGGCCGCCGGTGCCGGGTCTCCGTTCCCCCCGCGTCCGGTCGCATCCGCCTCGCCCGGTGGCTTCGGTGGGCCAACGCGGCGCGATGATCGTCGCCCCGGCGCCGGTGTCCCTCCGGCCGCTGGCACGGGCGCTGGCGCGACCGCTGGTGTCGGTGCGGCAGCCGGCGCTGCGGCCAGCCGAGCGCGCGGCAAGAAGGGAAAGCGTGGTTCGGTCGATCAAGAAGTCGTGGATTCGAACATCGCCAAGACGATGGCATCGATGCGCGGCGGGTCTGCCCGCGGAGGACGCGTCGATCGACGCGGCATTCGTGAGGAGGCCGAGGCGTCGCGACTGGCGGAGGTCGAGCGCGAGAAGAAGCTGGTCCGCGTCAACGAGTTCATCACCGTCAGCGAGCTCGCGCAGATCCTGAAGGTGTCGCCGACGGAGATCGTCGGATTCGCCTTCAAGAATCTCGGGCTGATGATCACGGTCAACCAGCGCCTCGACTTCGACCAGATCGAGATCGTCGCTGGAGAGTTCGGCTTCCAGGCGGTGCGCGAGGACGAGTATCAGGCCGAGGAGATCGGGACCACTGTCGACGATACCGAGGAGGATCTCAAGCCGCGGCCGCCGATCGTGACCATCATGGGCCACGTCGACCATGGAAAGACCTCGCTGCTGGACTACATCCGCAAGGCCAATGTCGTGGCCGGCGAGGCAGGCGGGATCACCCAGCACATCGGCGCGTACCACGTCGAGCTGCCGAACGGGAAGATGATCACCTTCCTGGACACTCCGGGCCACGAGGCGTTCACCGCGATGCGTGCTCGCGGAGCACAGGTCACGGACGAAGTCATCCTCGTCATCGCTGCCGACGACGCGGTCATGCCGCAGACGATCGAGGCGATCTCGCACGCAAAGAACGCCGGGGTGCCGATGATCGTCGCGATCAACAAGGTGGACCTGCCGCAAGCGAACGTGATGAAGGTCAAGCAGGACCTGCTCCAGCACGGCGTCGTGCTCGAGGAGTTCGGCGGTACCACCCTGAGCACGGAGATCTCGGCCAAGAAGGGAACGAATATCGACGTGCTCCTCGAGCAGATCCTGCTCCAGGCCGAGCTCCTCGATCTCAAGTCGAACCCGGACAAGCGCGCGACCGGCACGGTGGTGGAGGCGCAGCTCGACGCGGGGAAGGGGCCAGTCGCTACCGTTCTCGTGCAGAGCGGCACGCTGCGAGTCGGTGACGATTTCATCGTCGGCATGTTCTCGGGCCGCGTCCGCGCGCTCCTCGACGAGCGCGGCAAGGCGGTCAAGTCGGCCGGGCCCGCCATCCCGGTGCAAGTGCTCGGCATGCAGGGCGTGCCGATGGCCGGCGACCAGCTGCTCGTCGTGGAGGACGCGAGCGCCGCGCGCGAGGTCGCGCAGCGCCGTGAGCGGCTCGACCGCGAGGCGAAGAGCCGTCGCACGTCGCGCGGGATCACGCTCGAGGACTTCATGTCCCAGTCCACGGCTGGTGAGGTGCGCTCGCTGCGCATCCTCATCAAGGCGGATCAGGGCGGACCCGCCGAGGCGCTCGCCGACGCACTGCAGCAGCTCGGTACGAGCGAGGTGAAGGTCGAGGTG
>JBBQYZ010000287.1:0-5079 GCA_038208205.1 Gemmatimonadales bacterium
AGTTGCCGGCGATCCGTTTCGCCGCGAACCGTCCCGGACAGGATCGCGTATGGAGCGATCCCTTTCGCGCCACCGAGGGTACCCGCCGTTCGGCCGGCGTCTAGGCGCGAAGGGGGTCGCTTCGCCCTCAGGGCTGGAACCACCCGACCACAGGGAGCCGCGGTGTGTAGACCGCCGTGCTTGCCGCCGTGCAACGCGAGCGACCGATGTGCGCCCCTCGAGCGCTCGCCGGCCGCCTGCGTCGCCGCCGTGAATGTCTACGAGGTACTGCTCGAGCGAGAATTGGCCTGACCCGCCGCGGCGACCTGCGTGGTTCAGGCGGCGTCGTGCAGCGAAGCGCCGGCCGAGGTGTCCGATTGCTCGCGCTGGAGCAGCTCGCACGACAAGCCCAGCCCGTAGATCGAGATGAACCACGGCGGCTCGCCGCGCGTGGCGTCGCCTCGAAGTGCGAGCGGGAACCCCTCAGCCGAATGCCGCGACAACTCGAGGAAGCCGAGGTCGTCGGCGATCGCCGACTGCCGTCGACGGAGAGCGTCGCGCGCCACCTCACTCAGCGAGTCCAGTAAGTCGGGCATGCCCTCACACTACTCACAAGGGGTGTGAGAATGTGAGCAAAGTGACGCGGCCATGTCAGCGGCCCCTATTCGGTCGGGACGAGCCGCGCGCCTCGAGCAAGAACTGGGTGACAGAGAGCGGTGCCGGCGCACGAGGGGTGACAGGACAAGGCGCGGTCAGCGCACGTCGGGCAGGCTTCCGGGCGAGTCGGATCCGAGGGCCATCGCTCGCGGCTCGATCCAGACACGTGTTCCCTGCTTGAGGGAGGAAGCTCCCGCCGAGGGTGGACGGCCGGCGCCGCTCGGCTTCTCGCGACGTGCCGCCTGGCGCTCGTGCAATCCTGTGTGCCCATGATCGCCGGATGGGCACCGCGGTTCGTCGGAGACTGCCGCGCCCGGCCCGAGGTCGCATGATCGCCGTCGCGCTCGCGCTGCTCGCACTGCCCGCCCCAGCCACACCGATCCCGGCCGCGCCGAGACCGCTCGCAGCCGCGTTGAGGATCACTGACCGGTCGCTCAGCGCCGCGATCGACCGCTGGAGCACGTCGGCTCCGCCACCGCGCGACGTCAGCCTGCTGGCTCTCTACGAGCAACGCATCTTCCGCACGCTCGGGAGCAACCACCGGCTGGCGCGCGCGGTCGTGAGGCTCGACCCGGCCGCGGCCGACGACGTCGCAGCGCGGATCGCACTCGCGTCGCTCGCCGCCGGCTCCCCACCGCTCGAGGCCGCGCCCCGCATCGCAGAAGCGCCTCCCGCCGACCGGCTGCTCACGTGGTACCGCGAGGCACAGGCGCGCTTCCGCATCCGCTGGCAGGTCCTCGCCGCAGTCAACTTCGTCGAGTCCGCGTTCGGCAAGGTTCGGAACACGAGCACCGCCGGCGCGCAGGGCCCGATGCAGTTCGAGCCAGCCACCTGGCGCGCGTACGGGCTCGGTGGCAACATCCACGACGTGCACGACGCGATTCTCGGCGCCGCCAACTACCTCGCCGCGAACCGTGGTGCGACGAACGAGCACGGCGCGCTGTACCGGTACAACCCCTCGCGCCTCTACGTGATCGCCGTCACTCGCTACGCCCACCGGATGACGCAGGATCCGCATGCGTTCTTCCGCTACTACAGCTCGCCGGTCTACGTCCACACGCGCGCCGGCACCCGAAGAGTGACCGGCCCGCACTGACGCTCGCGACGCGCTGGGAAGCTGAGCAGCTCTCCGTCCGGTGACCATTGCGCGTCCTTGTCCTGCGCAGGCTCCGAGGTCACGCGAATGCGCTCCGTGCCGTCGTCCTCATCACCTGGACGTCGATGGTTCGCCATCGGAGGCCGGCCCACGGCAGCGCCCTCGAAGGCCAGCCGGCGACCGTCGGGCGACCGGACGAAGCTCTCGGTGTTCTCCGGGAAGCGTGCCAAGCAGCCGCCTGCCGGCCCCGTCGGGACGCATTTCCCCCCACCGCGTCGCGCCAGGCAACCCGGATGCGCGCCATGAAGTGCCTACGCCGGAGTCCGCAGAAGGGTTCCAGGCGGCTCGGCGATTGTCGGGCGAGCATGCGAAAGGGCCCGGTCGCCGCGCGGCGACCGGGCCCTTCGCAGTGCGTTCAGACCTTCTTCGGCTTGGCGATCGTCAGCTTGACCACCGAGCGGAAGACCAGCTTCTTGCCGGCCTTGCGCGACTGCGCGAGCACCGTGTTCCTGGCCTTCTTCGACACGACGTACCGGACCCGGAGCTTGCAGCCCCTGGCGAGCACCATCTTGCGCGCCTTCTTGAGCTTCTTGCCCCTGACCCCTGGGACGATGCAGCTCTTGGCCTTCTTGACGACCGTGTTCGTGACGGTCGTGACGGGCTTCACGCCCAGGGTGACCGGCGTCGCGACAACCGGCGCGACCGGCGTGCCGGGCACGACCGGGGGCGTGGCGCCGGGCACGGGGGGCCCGCCGATGGCGTGGTAGCGGGCGGCCACGGAGAACAGGTGACCGGTGGCGGCGGTGCTGCGCGCGCGACCGGAGCCGGCGACCCTGGCGCCATCGAGCGCAAGTCCCGTGAGGTAGGCATCGTGCGTGCCGACGGGCGTGGTGATCTGCCCGCCGACCCCGAACGTGCCGTCGACTGCGCCATCCGCCGTGAAGCGCACGATGGCCAGTGCCGTCCTGCTGCCGACGTTCGCTCCGCCGCCGACGAACACCCTACCGTCGGGCTGCACTGCGATCGCCTGGCCGGTGTTGCCGCCCGCGCCGGCGTTCATCGTCGAGACCTGGCTCACGGCGCCGGCGTCGGTGATACGGGCGAGCAGCATCTGGCCACCCATCTCGCCTGCGGCGAGCACCGTGCCATCGGCGAGCAGGGCAGCGGCGTGCAAGCCGGCGCCCGGGATCGAGACGTCGAACCCGGCAGCGCCGGCTGCGTTGTAGCGCTGCACCCGCGCGGCGCCGTCGGCGCCCATCGTCGAGACCACCGTGTAGCCGCCGTCCGCGAGCGCGACGACTCCGTCGTACCAGCGCCCGCTGAGCGCGGAGTTGGTGACCGTGCCGTCGTGGCCGAGACCGTCGATGACCACCCCGTCGGACCCGAGCAGGGGCTGGCGCGGACCGCACCCTGTCGTGCTGTTGCCGCTGGCCGGAAGCGTCACGATGGCGCGCTGGCCGTACATCGTGCGAACGGCGGTGCCGGTCGCGTCCAGGCGACGATCGCGGGCGGCGCCGGCGACCACGATCGAGCCGTCCGAACGCACCGCGAGTGCACGGGGCGTGTAGGCGACGTTGTTCGGCGCGTAGCAGACGGTGCTCGCGTCGTAGGCGCCCGCCGAGCTGAACCGCGCAACGAACTCCGACGCTCCTCCGCCGATGCCGGCGACGAGGAGGTTGCCGCTCGCATCCTGCGTCATCGCGACCGCGCCGCTCGGACCGCGCGGCGGGGGGTTCGTCGGCGTGCCCGGCGTGACCGGGAACTGCTGCCGGACGTAGCCGCCGGTGCCGAACGAGCTATCGAGCGTGCCGTCCACGTTGTAGCGGACGAGCGTCATGAAGTCTTCCGGTGTCGCGCCGGTCGTCACGTGCTCCCGGCCGCCGATCACGACCTTGCCATCGCTCTGGACGACCACGGGCACGCGAACCGTCGGCACGCGGTCGACGACCGGGTCGAGGTCGATTCCGCCTCCATCCGCGCCGAAGTGATAGCCGGTGGTGTTGAAGCTCGGGTCGATCGCGCCGTCGGCCAGTGCGGCCGCGGGAATCGCGAGGCTGCCGAGCGATATGGCCAGGGTGGTCGCGAGAGTGCGCAACCGTCGCCGCTCAATCGAGTAATACACGCATCGCTCCTGGACGCAGTTGACAAGGGCCGAGCGCTGTCCTCCGAGGGCGCGCCGCACCCCCATCCAACCTTGGGTGCTCCCGTCCACCCACCCCGGATGGTCCAACGTGGGCTGGTCGTTGGTATGGGGTTGGGTGGAGAGCCCACCCCTCCAATGCCCCCACCCCCCCCCCCGGCCTGCGTGGCTCGCGGTTTGACCGCGGCGGCGGCCCGGGCCGATCGGGCACCGTGCGTGTCGCGGGCGCTACGGGTCACTTGCGACGGAGCACGCGACCGGGATCGTGACGCAGGAGGTTGTGAGCAACGCCAGCGGTCGCTTGCCGCGCCTAGTCGGCCACGGCGACCTTACGCCGCTCGGCCCCAGTGGTGCGGCGCCTGCGGGAACAGCAGCGAGGCCCGCGAGTCAAACTCGCGGGCCTCGCGTAGAGCAGCGGGTTGGTCACCGCTCATCAGCGCGAAAAGCGCCCTCGCCCGAACACGGCCATGACGATGAGCACGATGACGACGATAACGAGGATGGTCCAGAGCATTTTGGTGACCCTTTCAGGCTGCGTACGACGATGGCCAGGTCGCAGTCGGTCTACGCCTGGAGAGCTGGTACCTGAGCGCGATCTGCTCGAAAACGCATCTCGATCTGGAGACGTCCGCCTCGCTCCGACGAAACGGCCACGACAGTCGCGCACTTGCGTATCACACTGAGACCCAAGGTATTCGGGAAGCCCGGTCGCGACGGTGAATGAGCCTGCACTGCCACGTCCAGGTGACCTTCGTCGAGCATGGCGCGCAGAGTGAAGATGCTTTCGGGGGACGCAGCCCGCACCACGCACGTACATGCTTCCGTGACGGCGAGGCGCACCTCGTCGATGCGCTCACGGGTCAAACCCAACTCCTCGACCAGCAGCGTGATCCCCAGTCGCGCCTGGGTGATGCCCGAAGACTCTGCGGGAAAGACGCGGTCGAGACGCTCTTGCATACCTCTCTCTGCCCACTATCGGCAGAACTAATCGGCTCGCGACGCCGTTGGGGTATCGGAGGCGCACCCGCCTGGTGGCACGTGAGCGATTCGGTCGTGGCGCTGAATGGGAACTCCACCTCTTTCTGGTTCTGGGCGCGGCGAGGCTGAGCCGCGCTCGCACACGGCAGTGCACCGATCTTGAGCGCGAGCGCGGCGGGGGACGGATTCGCGGTCAGTTCGCTGAGTAGACGGCGTCCTCGAAAACGAG
>JBBQYZ010000288.1:0-5079 GCA_038208205.1 Gemmatimonadales bacterium
GGTGAGGATGCCGGTGGCCGAGACGCGGGCGATCGTGGAATCCTTGACCGACCAGACGATGGCCGCGTCGGGCACGATCCGCCCCGACTCGTCCTGTGCGAGCGCCCGCAGCGGCAGCTCAGCGCCCACCACGAGCGTGGACGACGGCGGATCCACCGCCAGCGCCGCGATGGTGCTGCCCGCCACGCGGTCGGTGCCGGTCGCGCTCGAGCAGGCGAGCGCTACCACCACCATTCCCGCCATCATAGTCGAGCTCCGTCGCGCCTGATCGATCATCCCTCGTCCCCTCGTGGTCGCTGTCATCCCCTCCCGGAGTGCGTATCACATGCCATCGCAGACTGTCGCGGCGGGGCGGGCCACTCAGTCGGAGGTTCTGCGCGGATGCGGCGGAAGGAGCGGATCGGCTCCGAGACGATGCCGGGCTCGGTGCACCGGGGCCGGCTCCGGAGATTCCAAATTCCTTGCTGGAGGATTTTGGGACTGCACAAGCCGCGATCACGCGCGCCGCAGCCCTCCCATGCAGTTCATCCGCCCGATCCGCCACATCCGCCGCATCCGGGCCCACCCTGGATCAGAGTGGCCAGCCAGGCGCCGCGATCACCCCAACGCCCGCGAGCGGTGGTGCGTCGCAGGAGCGTCGCTCGCGCCCTCGAACGGTCCGCAACGCACGGTTTTGCCCCTGCACCGGCGCGAGACGTGCTGAAAATCATCCCGTCCCGCGAGAGTACGCATGGCCTCTCGCTCCCTCGCCGCAGGAGGCGTCATGCGCCCGATCTTCCTCTACGCCGCGGCCGCGCTCGGCTCGGCAACCATCGCGTCAGCGCCCGCCGGGGCGCAGATCGGCCGATTCCCGATCTTCTCAGGGCTAGGCACCCGAACCGGGCGCTGCCGGTTCAGCGAGACGACGCCCGCCCTCCGCGAGCAGGGCGTGCAGCGGGTGGTGCTGCTCGTGCTGGAAGGGGAGCCGTCGCGCGGCGTCGGGGTCGGCATCGACACGCGAGGCGACGTCACCATGGTCAACACCTCCTACTCCGTCCAGGCCGGCGCGCATCGCCGCGAGGGTGAGACCATGATGGCGTCCTACTCGCGCGATGGTGTACTAAAGACGGGCGCCCGAAACTACGGGACCACCGGATCGCCCGCCCTGATGTCCGAGGACCGGCGCGGACCGCTCACCGCCACCGATGCCGCCGCCGCGCGCACGTTGGCGAGGGCGGTGCTGGCGCGCTGCGGTCGCGGCTGAGGCGCTGGCGCCCAAGTCCGGTTACTCATAGGTTGGCGCGTGACCACTCCCGCCGCCTCGGCGCGTCCCCGCACCGCCATCCACCTCGCGCCATGGCGCCCGGTGGAGGTCGACGATCTCGTGCGCCTCGGACGCGACGAGGACGGCGGCTACGTCGTCAGTGCGCGCTCGATCGCCGCGGCCCGCACGATCGTGGGGCTCGGCATCAACGACGACTGGTCGTTCGAGGCCGACGTCGTGCGACGCCACCCGGGCATCGAGGTCGTGGGGGTGGACGGTTCCGTTTCGCCATCCATCTTCCGCGCGCGGGCGCGTCGGGCCTGGTGGACGGCAGCCGGCCACGTGGTCCGGCTGCAGCGCTGGTACGCCGGCGAGGCGCTCCGCGACGGCCGGCACTGGCGCGACATCGCCACGCGGTTCACCCGCTTCTGGACGGCGCCGAGCCGCACCTTCGTGCAGCGGTTCGTCGGCGCCGGCCCGGCGATGCTCGCGTGGGACGACGTCCTGTCGCGAGTGCAGCTGAGCGACGAGCCCGACCTGTTCGTGAAGATGGACGTCGAGGGTGCCGAGTACGACCTCCTCCCCGACATGATGCGCGGCGCGCGGCACATCGCCGGCATGGTGGTCGAGCTGCACGAGTGCGGCGACCGGTGGGACGACTTCGCCGCCGCCATGGACGCGTTCGCACCGAGCTTCGCTATCGTGCACCTGCACGGCAATAACTCGTCGCCGCTCATTCCCGGCACCGACGTGCCGCTCGTGATGGAAGTGACCGTCGTCAACCGCGCGCTGCTGCCAGCGGTGCTGGCGCCGAGCACGGCGAGCTATCCGCGGGCGGGGCTCGACCGGCCGAACGACCGGGGCCGACCCGATCATCCGCTCGCTTTGAGCGCGGAGCGGAGCGCCCGGCGGTAACGGCGAGGGCCAATCCGCCGCCGCGCCCCGACAGCTCGGCGGCTCCGCCGCTACCGTGGCACCGGCTCGCCGAGGAATGCCAGCACGTCGCGCGTGAATCGATCCGGCTCGTCGAGGTACACGAAGTGTCCGGCGCCTGGATACTCGAGCAGCCGCGCATTGGGCAACGACGCGGCGAGTACCCGCTGTGGACCGACGCCGATCGCGTAATCGCGCGCCCCGGCGATGACGAGCGTCGGCATCGTCAGTCGCGCTCCACGGGAGAAGCGCGAGGTGAACAGGCCATTCCGCACGAGGGAGCGCCCCATCTCCCCGGTATTTCGCAGCCCGCTGGCCGAGTCGATGCTGGCCTGTCGCTTCCCCAGCGCAGAATCCGGGAATATTCCCTGAGTGTTGTACTGCTCGAACTCCGCTTGCGTGAGCGCCCGCAACTCGTAGTCGCAATCGGATCGATTGGGCGCGTGTTGCCACGCAGTGTCCGCGAGCAGGCGGGCGTACGCATCGGGCCGGGCCGCCGCGAGCCTGTCGCGATGCACCGTGCAGGTCGCCGGCCCGTCGGAGAAGGCGCCGACGAGCACCAGTCGCGACACGTGTTCGGGATAGCGTGCAGCGTATTCGAGGGCGAGCAGACCGCCGAACGAATGCCCCATCACCGCGATCTGCGGCACGCCGAGCGTGCGACGCAGCGCCTCGACGTCCTCGACGAGCGTGTCGAGCTGGTAGTGGCCCGTCCACGGCCGCTCGGATCGTCCGGCGCCGCGTTGATCGTAGTACACCACGCGGAGTGCGCCCTCGAGTCGCGGCCCTTCCAGCACCGAGAAGCTATGGCTGCTGTAGCCGGGACCGCCGTGGAGAAAGACGAGTGGCGGCGCGCTCGACCGCTCGCCTCCGGCGACGCGATACCAGAATCGCACCTCGTTCAGCACGACCTGGTGCTCGCCGGTGCGCAGGGCGTCGGGCGTGCGAGCTGGCGGCTGCGCCACCGCGGCGGGTGCGACCGCGATCAAGGCAAGGATGAGCGCGCGGAGAGTTGGCATGGCGGGGCGAGAGAGAGCGGGACGTCGGCAGAACGAAGAGCGGCGCGGCGACTGGCGCCAATCAAGATGAGCCGTACGAGCGGTCGAAAGGTCATCGTGTAGACTCCATTCACCAGGCAGCTTCCTCACCTCCACGGGGGAACCAACATGCGCCCGATCCTCGCCGTCCTCCAGATCGCCGTGGCGCTCGGCCTCCTCAACGTCTGGCTGCTTCGTGCCCGGCAGGGCACCGCCTATCGCGGCGGTGCCGCGACGTCGATGCGGGAGGAGTTCGCCGCGTACGGGCTGCCCGACTGGTTCATGTACCTGATCGGCACCCTCAAGGTCGCCGCCGCGATCCTGCTCATCGTGGGACTCTGGGTGCCCGCAGTCGTCGTCCCGACCGCGCTCCTGATCGGCGGGCTGATGGTCGGCGCGCTCGCCATGCACCTCAAGATCGGCGATCCGCTCCAGAAGTCGCTGCCCGCGCTGGTGGTGCTGGCGATGAGCGGCGGCATCGTGCTGATCGCGATGACCCGCTAGCCGCGACGACTCGGGCCACCGCCCTTCAGTCCAGATCGCAGTACGCGAACCGCTCGTCGCGCAGGACGATCGCTCCCACCTCGTACGGCACCGGCCCGCCGAATACCGGTCCGTCGGACACGAAGGTGTGGAACTCGCCGCGCTCGCCGCAGGGATCCACTGCGGCGGGAATCTCGGCGAGCAGCGCCGAGTCGAAGGTGCGACCCGCGAAGCCGGCCGCCAGCTGGGACGTGTCCACGCAGACGAGCCGGGCACGGTAGCCCTCCGCGACGAACCGCACGGCGAGCGCGCGCGTGTCGAGGCCCCACAGCGGAAAGTGCGCCGCGAGCCCGAGCGGCTCGAGCAGCCGCTCGCGATAGGCGCGGACGTCGGCCAGGAAGAGATCCCCGAAGGCGAGCCGGCGAAGGTGGGGATGGGCACCGCGCAGCGCGTCGGCGGCGGCGCGAAAGGCCGCCTCGTAGTCGTCGTTCGTGCAGGCCGGCTCGAGCTCTACCTCGTGCAGGGGCAGGCCGATCGCCCGCGCCTGGGCGTGCAGCAGGGTGCGCCGCACGCCGTGGATGCTGATGCGCTCGAAGCCGCGCGTCACGCTCGTGAGCAGCGCCACCACCTCCACGTCGGCATCCGCGCGCAGCGCAGCGAGGGCGAGGCTGCTGTCCTTGCCACCGCTCCAACTGAGCACGATGGGCTCGCGCACGCGCGGTACCTACGCGTGCCCGGCGTCGCCGGCAGGGCGCACCAGAAGGGGAACAACGATCACGGCTACGGCCGCGCCGAGCACCCCTTCACCTCGAGACATGCCGGATCGAGGAGCGGAAGCCCGAGTCGCGCCAGCTCGGCATTCGTCGCCGCCAGGTCGGTCTTCCATACGGTGGCGAGCCGCGATTCATACCCCGCGAGCTCGGTCGAGAGGATCCCGAAGATCTCCCCCATGTTGTTGTTCGGCCGCCCGTCGCCCCGCTCGGCCATCGACAAGAGAGTCGCGAGGCGGTTGTTGACCTTGATCGGGAAGTTGAGCGGGTCCTGCCCGCTCTGGTTGCGCACCTGGTAGATGTTCTCCTCCACCGCCGATGCATCCGTGCGCAGCGTCGCGCCGCACGCGGCGAGGGCGCTGTCCCTCGAGCGCGTCAGCCGGTCGTCGAGCTGCGACTTCACGCGACGGATCTCGATCACCCGCATGTTGGCGTCGTTCGCCCGCTCGCGCACCCGCCGGCCGAAAGCGTACTGCGCGCGGAGGTCGGCCTCGGTCGCGGTGAGCCACGGGTTGCGCGTCACCGTCACCGGCGCCGTCTCGGTGACTCCGTCGGCGACGAGGCGCACCGTGTAGCGGCCCGGCGGCAGGGCCGGCCCGCTCGTGCTCGCGCC
>JBBQYZ010000289.1:0-5073 GCA_038208205.1 Gemmatimonadales bacterium
AGGTGCGAAGTCCGGCGCGGTAGCCGGCGCGACATCGGGCGGGAGTCCGGCGTACGACCTCGCGGGACTCACGCTCCTGCCGGGCCTCATCGACGGGCACGATCACGTCGGGTGGCACTTCACCAAGGCGGGCCGCTTTCACACGAACGGCGATGGCGAGACGGTGATCGACGAGGCGCTCACCGGCGCAGCCAACGCGTACACCACGCTGATGGCCGGCTGGACGACGATCGCGAGCCCGGGCTCGGCCTCCGATGCACCGTTGCGCGACGCGATCGCGACTGGCGCACTGCCCGGGCCGCGCTTGCTCACCTCGCTCGAGCCGCTGGGCGATGCGCAGCTGACTCCCGACTCCATTCGCGCCCTGGTGCGCGAGCGGAAGCGTCAGGGCGCGGACTTCATCAAGATCTTCGCCTCGGCCAGCATCCGTGACGGCGGGCGCCAGACCTGGAGCGACGCGCAACTCTCCGCGGGCTGTGGTGAGGCGCGGTCGCTCGGGCTCCGCAGCATGGTGCACGCCCACAGTGCCGAGGCGATGCGGGCCGCCGCGCTCGCGGGGTGCACGCAGGTGGAGCACGGCGTGTTTGCCACCCAGGAAGTCCTCGACCTGCTGGCGCAGCGCGGCACCTACTTCGATCCGCAGTGCGGGCTCGTCTTTCACAACTATCTCGACACTCGTGCGCGGTACGACGGCATCGGCAACTACAACGCGGTCGGGTTCGCGTCGATGGAGCGCGCGCTCCCCATCGCGGCGAAGGTCGTGCGCATGGCGACGCGCACCCGCGGCCTGCGCGTGGTGTTCGGAACCGATGCGGTCGCCGGCGCACACGGGCGCAACGCCGAGGAGATCGTCTGCCGCGTGCGCGAGGGTGGCCAGTCGGCCATGGACGCCCTCATCTCCGCCACCTCGCTCAACGCTCGGGCGCTCGGTCTGGAGTCGGAGATCGGCGCGCTGGCGCCAGGACTGCAGGCGGATCTCATCGCCGTGGACGGCGACCCCTCGCGCGACCCGACCGCGCTCACGCGTGTGCTGTTCGTGATGAAGGGCGGCCGCGTGTATCGCAACGATCCGCTCGCGGCGGTCACCCGTCGTCGCGCGCCGCGGTGAGCGCATTACGGTGAGCGCATTACGGTGAGTGCGCCATGGTGAGCGCGCCATGGTGAACGCGCCACGCGCCGCGACGTGCTGAATACCGTCTGTGTCTTCTGCGCCGCCAACCCGGGCTTCGATCCCGTCTTCGTGGAGCGCGCCGCGGCGATGGGACGATTCCTCGCGACGACCGGCCGCCGGCTCGTCTACGGCGGCGGGTGCACGGGGCTGATGGGCGCGCTCGCCGAGGGGGCCCTCGCCGGCGGTGGCGAGGTGATCGGCGTGATGCCGCGCCACCTCGTGGACCGTGAGGTCGCCCACACCGGCCTCACGGAGCTTCGTGTCGTCGCTTCAATGCACGAGCGCAAGTCGATGCTGGCCGACCTGGCCGACGGGTTCCTCGCCATGCCTGGTGGACTGGGCACCATGGAAGAGCTGTTCGAGATCTGGACCTGGGGGCAGCTCGGTCTGCATCGCAAGCCGTACGGTCTGCTCGAGGTGAATGGCTTTTATGGGCCGCTGCTGCGCTTTCTCGATCATGCCGTCGCTGCGGGGTTCGTGCGTCCGGAGTACCGTGCCACCCTCGTCGTGGACGAGGATCCCGCCTCGCTCGTCGCGCGGATGGAGGCCGTCGTCGCACCCGTGGTCCCGGTCTACCTGGACCGGACGACGACCTGAGCTCGGCCACCACTCGCCCATTACCGGACCAGGCCGTGATTCGTATCATGACGCCAGCGGCCTTCACCGCCCTCACGATCGCGCAGCACCAACCTCGGAGTACCGTCATGTGGAGTGATTTCAAGGCCTTCCTCGTCAAGGAGAACGTCCTCACCCTCGCGCTCGCCGTTGTGATCGGGGCGGCCCTGGCCAAGGTCGTGAGTGCGCTCGTCGCGGACTTCATCATGCCGCTCGTCACCTTCGCCATCCCCGGCGGCGCATGGCGCACCTGGACCGCCGACGCCGGGCCGGTCCGCTTCGCCGTCGGCGACTTTCTCGGTGTGCTGATCGACTTCCTGATCATCGCCTTCATCGTCTGGCGCATCAGCAAGGCGTTCATCCGCCCCACGGCGGCCGACCCGGTGCGCACCTGCCCGTACTGCCGCGTGGCGATCGATCAGGCGGCGACGCGCTGCGCGCACTGCACCAGCGACCTCACCCTCGCCCGCGCCATCTGACGAAGGACCACATCAGGCTCGCTGCACGCGACTTGCACCCGAGCCCGTCATGTCTTCTTTCTCGATCGTTGCCTCTGCTCGCGTTGGCTGGGTTTGCGGCACACGATCCGGCCCCTCAGTCCCAGGGGAGGCCGGGATGCAGCGGATGGAGCTGATGCCGCGGATGCGTGCCTTGGCGGGGAGATCTTTGAACACGGACCCCCAATTGCTTGGGGTTGCAGTGCATCCGTCCGATCCGCCCCATCCGGCCTTTTCCGAACCGAACCTTCGTCTGAGTGCCCGGCAGGGCTCACAGGCCGGGTGCGTCTCGTGACTCGCCAGGTCAAGCGTCCTCTCACCATCCCCCCCGAGCGCGACGCCGAGCTCTCGGTCGGCGGTCGCCCACTCCGGCTCACCAACCTCGACAAGACGTTCTGGCAGGAGAAGTCCGGCACGATCACCAAGCGCGCGCTGCTGCAGTACTACGCCGACGTCTCGCCCTGGCTGCTGCCGCACCTGCGCGACCGCGCGATGGTGATGAAGCGCTACCCCAATGGCGCCGCGGGCAAGTGCTTCTTCATGAAGCGCGTCCCCGAGCCGCACCCAGATTGGCTCGAGACCTGTGCCATCGAGCATGCGTCGGGCAGCGTGATCGACTTCCCGATCGTCGACGATCTCGCGTCGCTGCTCTGGGTCGTCAACCTCGGTTGCATCGACCTCAATCAGTGGTACGGCCGTTGCGACGACGTGGATCGGCCGGACTACGTGCACTTCGATCTCGACCCGGTCGAGGGTGTGCGCTTCCCCAAGGTGCTGCAGGCCGCCCTCGCCGTACGCGACGCCCTCGTGACGCTCGGCATGTCGCCCCTGGTCAAGACCACCGGCTCCTCCGGCGTGCACCTCTACGTGCCCATCGTGCGCGGCCCGACGCAGAAGCAGGTGTGGACCTTCGCCAAGGCGCTCGCGCAGGCGCTCGCCGCACAGCATCCCAAGCTGCTCACCGCCGAGTACCGCATTGCCGCCCGGCCGAAAGGTCGCGTGCTCGTGGACTACAACCAGAACGCGTGGGGGCGCACCCTCGCGTCCGTCTACTCTGCACGGCCCAAGCCTCGCGCCACCGTGTCCACACCCATCACCTGGGACGAAGTGGAGGCGGGCGTCGCGCTGTCCGATTTCCGGATCGACAACGTGCCCGAGCGGCTGCGCGCGATCGGCGATCTGTGGAAGCCGCTGCTCGCCGCACGCGGGCGCTTCAAGTTGGAGACGGTGCTGTGACGCTGCCCATCGCGCGCAGCTATGCGCCCATGGAAGCGCTGCTGGTCGACGAGCTGCCCATGGGTGCCGACTGGCAGTACGAGCCCAAGTGGGACGGCTTTCGCTGCCTCGTCTTCCGCGACGGCGACAAGGTCGACCTCATGTCCAAGGCCGGCAAGCCGCTCGCCCGCTACTTTCCCGACCTCGTCGAAACCATGCGCGCGCTCAAGGCGACGCGCTTCGTGCTCGACGGCGAGATCGTCATCCCACACGATGGCTCGCTCTCGTTCGACGAGCTGCTGCTCCGCATCCACCCCGCCGCGAGCCGGGTGCTCAAGCTCGCGGAGGAGAGCCCGGCGTCGTTCGTGGCGTTCGACCTGCTGGTCGACGCACGGGGCAAGTCGTTCGTGAAGGAGAGCCTGCCCGTCCGTCGCGCCGCGCTCGAGGCCTTCGCCGCGGCGAACCTGACGAAGAAAAAAGGCCGCGTCATGCTGTCGCCTGCCACCACGAAGATGGTGACGGTGAAGCGGTGGTTCCGCTCCGTGGGCGGTGGGCTCGACGGCGTGATCGCCAAGCGGCTCGACGTCCCCTACCTGGGCGGCACGCGCGACGGGATGCAGAAGATGAAGTCGATACGCACCGCCGAGTGCGTGGTCGGCGGGTTCCGCTACGCCAGCAAGGGAAAGCTCGTTGGCTCGCTGCTGCTCGGCCTCTACGACGACGGAGGGCTGCTGCATCACGTGGGCTTCACCTCCAACATTCCGAACCCCGACAAGCCCGCGGTCACGAGGGAGGTGGAGGGGTTGATCAAGGCACCGGGCTTCACCGGGCAGGCGCCCGGTGGTCCGAGCCGGTGGAGCACCGAGCGCTCGAGTCAGTGGGAGCCGCTCGCTCCCAAGCTCGTCCTCGAGGTGCAGTACGACCACTTCTCCGGCGGCCGCTTCCGCCATGGTACCAGCTTCCTCCGCTGGCGCCCCGACAAGCCGCCGGCTCGCTGCACCATCGCGCAGGTGGAGCAGGAAGGCCGCTCGGCGCTCACGCTCCTGGCCAGGCGGCGATAGACTCCTCTCGCATGTCGAGCGACGATTCGCCGGACCACGACGGACCGCTCCGCTCCGTGTGGGACACCATCGGCGGCCTGCGCGTGCACGGCCGCATCTCAACGCGTGTTCGCGTCGGCCCGCCGGTCGTCTTCGTCCACGGGCTCGGCGTCTCCACGCGGTACATGGAGCCGACGATGGAGCGACTCGCTGCTCGCTTCAACGTATCGGCGCTCGACCTTCCCGGCTTCGGCCGCAGCGCCACCCCCGCGCGCGCCCTTACCACCACCGAACTCGCGCGCGTGCTCGGCATCTGGCTCGACGCGCGCGGCGTCAGGCCGGCGATCCTCGTCGGCAACTCGTACGGCTGCCAGGTGATCGTCGAGTGCGTCACGCGGTCGCCGGCGCGCGCCCTCGGGCTGGTGCTCAACGCGCCGACCATCGACCCGGCGCACCGCTCGGCCGTGGCGATGATCGCGCGCGTCGTCGCCGACGTGCCCAACGAGCCGTGGCGGCTCGCGCGCCTGGTGGCGCG
>JBBQYZ010000290.1:0-5040 GCA_038208205.1 Gemmatimonadales bacterium
CCCTACTACCGCACCTACCTCAAGCACGCCGTGCTGCAGGGCGCCACGGTCGTCAACAATCCGTTCATGTGGTCGGGCGACGACAAGCTGCTCGACGCGTCGCTGGCCACGCGGCTCGGCGTGGCGAGCCCCAAGACCATCGCGCTGCCGAACAAGGAGTACGTCCCCGGCATCAAGCACGACGAGTCGCTGCGCAACCTCGCCTACCCGCTCGACTGGCAGGCCGTCGTGGACTACGTCGGCATGCCGTGCATCCTCAAGGATGCCCACGGCGGCGGGTGGCGCGACGTGTACGTCTGTCGCTCCATGGAGGAGCTGATCGAGAACTACAACGACTCCGGCCTGCTCACGATGATCGCGCAGGAGTTCATCGAGTGGGACCAGTTCATCCGCTGCATCGCTCTCGGGCAGCGCGACGTGCTTCCCATGAAGTACGATCCCAAGCAGCGCCGCTACCTCGTGGAGCACGAGCACCTCAGTCCCGAGCTGGGCCGGCGCATCGTCGACGACTCGCTGACGCTGATGCGCGCGCTGGGCTACGACATGTGCTCGCTCGAGTTCGCGGTAAAGGACGGCGTGCCTTACGCGATCGACTTCATGAATCCCGCCCCGGACATGGACCTCAACTCCCTCACCCCGCACTATTTCGAGTGGGCGGTGAAGGGGATGGCCGACATGACGATCCGGCTCGCCCACGAGAACCAGGGCAAGCGTGACGTGAGCCGAGGCGAGTTCCTCGTCGGCCGGCGCGAGGGCGCCGCGTAGTCATGCTGCGCGACGGGATCGACCTCTACCACTCGCTCCTCACGGACGACATGGCCGGCGAGTCGCAGCGGCAGCTCGACGAGCAGCTCCGCACGCGCGGCCTGTTCTTCGGCGACCGCGCGCTCTGCAGCGTTCTCCGTCCGCGCTTCCTGTCGAACACGCAGTACCGCTTCCTCGGCCAGCGCGGTGCGGTGGTGCTGAGCGCCTTCCGCAAGGCGCATCGCGCCGCGCTCGCGAGCGACCCTGTGCTCGACCAGTTCGGGCTCCTCGACTGGGAGCGCTCGCTCGTGCACGTGAACCCGGGCTTCCGGGACGCCAGCCCGGTCTCGCGACTCGACGCCTTCTTCGTCTCCGACGCGGGCGGGCTCCGCTTCACCGAGTACAACGCCGAGACGCCGGCGGGGGGCGGATACAACGACGTCCTCACCGAGGTGTTCTACGCGCTGCCGGTGATGCGCGAGTTCCTGCGCACGTGGGATCTCCGACCGCTGCCGGCGCGACACAACGTGCTGCACGCGCTGGTCGACTGCTACGAGCAGTGGTCCGGGCGCCGCGATCGGCCGGTCATCCACATCGTCGACTGGGACGAGGTCCCCACGCGCAGCGAGTTCCTGCTGTTCCAGGACTACTTCACCCGCCAGGGCTTCCGCTGCCACATCGTGGACCCGGGTGAGCTGGAGTACGCCGAGGGAAAGCTCACTGGTCCGCACGGCGTGGTGGAGCTGATCTACAAGCGCGTGCTCCTGAGCGAGCTGGTGGAGCGCGGCACGATCGACCACCCGATCCTGCGCGCGGTGCGCGACGGGCGGGTGTGCATGGTGAACCCGCCCGCGTGCAAGATCCTCCACAAGAAGGCGAGCCTCGCGGTGCTGCACGACGAGCGCAACGCCGCACTGTTCACTCCGGAGGAACGGACGGCGATCGCGGCGAGCATCCCGTGGACTCGCGTCGTCTCCGAGCGGCACACCACCCATGAGGGGCGTGACGTGGACCTCGTGCCGTGGGCCGCCGACCACAGGGACGAGCTGGTGCTCAAGCCGAACGACGAGTACGGCGGCAAGGGGATCGTGCTCGGCTGGGAAGTCGACGACGCGGCGTGGCGCGCGGCCCTCGCCACCGCGCTCACCGAGCCGTACATCGTGCAGCAGCGCATCGCCCTGCCGATCGAGGCGTACCCCAGCATGGTGGACGGCCACGTCGTCTTCGCCGACCGGATGGTGGACACCGCGCCGTATGTGGCCTACGGCGATCACGTGGATGGCTGCCTGTCGCGGCTGGCCGCGGCGTCGCTGATCAACGTCACCGCCGGCGACGGGAGCCAGACGCCGACGTTCATCGCGGAGCGGCGGTAGACTGCTCGTCCGTGACGGCGCGGGGCGGGTGCACCACAACGCGCGTTCCCTCGCTGTTCCAGCGCGTGTTGCATCGCGGGCCGCCGACGTTCCACGAAACATCGCCTCGTCGCCAGCGTGCGGCGCGCGCCGCCGTCAAGTGGCGTTCCCGCTTGCGCTTACGTCTGCCCCTCAGCGGCGGGGCACGTCGGGCACCGACTTGCCTGTCTCGTTCCGGTCACGCGGTCCGGCCTCAGATGCTAGCTGCTCCGACGAGCGCGACGTCAGCCTGACGTCGGCGCGACGTTAGCGGCGCTTCACGGGGCGAGATGCGCGATGCTCGTCGCCAGCGCGGTGCGATCGTGCCGGTCGTGGCCGTCGCTGAGCCGTCACGCGGCGGCGAGTCAACCCACTCGGGAAGGAAGGAAGCGATGCGGGACATGGTCAGACACCTGTGCGTGGCACTCGCCGGCGTCGCCGCGCTGGCGTGCGATGGCGACAGCAGTACCGATCCGCGCGGCGGGACCAAGATGTTGCCGAACAGCCTGGCCAGCGCGTCGGAGGTCGACACGGTCGCGGCCACGGGGGTGTTTCCCCTCTATCGCGGTCAGGACGCGGGCGGCGGCTCCGTGTACTTCATCATCACGGAGACGAACGACGTCGACGAGTCGATTCGACTGGGCGTGAACTGGACGCCCAAGCTCGTCCACGCCATGCGCACGAAGGCCGTGCAGACGGCTACCGTCGCCACCGGGGGCCGAGGGAACCCCAACGACTTTCCGGTCCCCAAGTTCGTCGGCAACGTCGACTTCGCACCGGTGCGCAAGCTGGTGCCCGGGAGCGACCTGTTTCCCCTCGATCCATCGACCGTCCCCGGCTCGATCGGCGACGCGATGTACACGCCGCTGCTCACGATGGACGGCAAGATCGTCTACAACGCGTCGCACGTCGCCAATCGCACCGGCCTGCACGACCGGGTGCTCAGCCTCGACACCGTGGGCATGAAGGTGAAGATGCAGCTCGTCCACGGCTTCTACGAAGGCTTCTCGATCCTCTACTCCAGCACCGAGACGTCGGATCACGATCTCTCGGCGCTCGAGCAGGGCACCTTCACCCCGAACCTCAACTTCGCCCCCTTCCCCGCCGACGACAAATCGTTCCGGTCGGCGCGCGAGGCGCTCGTCCCCATCGTCAATGGTCCGCGCGGCAAGAACAACCCGGAGCGCCAGGGTCTGCAGTCGGCGGTGCTGGGCGAGGGCGATCCCCTCAACATCTTCCAGGAACAGGCGGGGTGCCAGGACGCCAACAACCCCTCGGCGTTCTGCGACGCCGTTGGCTACAGCCCACTGTGGGACGTCCATCCGGTCAAGTGGACGCAGGCGGCGTACGACGCGGGCATCGTGCGGCGGATCACCACCGACAAGCGAGAGAGCATCGCCCCCCTCAACGTGATCGAGCTCTATGCCGACGGCTGGCTCGTCTCCGCCACGCCACAGGGCCCCCGCAACGCGTCGCTCGGCGGGCTCCCCGCGGCCGGCATCATCGTGAACTGCCCGATCATCTTCGTCTCGGGGGCGTCGCGATGACACGGCAACCACCGACCTCCAGCGCCGCCGACGCACGGCGGACCGACCTCCCGGGAGCACCTACAATGAGCGCCGAAGCGTCGCACCGCATCACCATCGCGCGCGTCACCGATCTCTGGACGGAATCCACGCGGCGCGACTTTCTTCGCGTCGCCGCGTGCGGCGGCGCCGCCGTATTCCTGCCGGCCCTGTTCTCGGGCTGCGACGACAACGGCAGCGTGCTCGACCCGACGGCGCCGACCAACGAGCTGACGATCGACATCGGCCAGGATACGGGGGTGCTCAACTACGCGTACGCGCTCGAGCAGCTCGAGGCCGCCTTCTACTCGCAGGTCGTGCTGTCCTTCTCGGGCTCCGGGCTCAGCCTCGGCGAGCAGGCCATCCTCACCGACATCCGGAACCATGAGGTGATTCACCGTGACTTCCTGGCGCAGATCCTCGGCGCCGCGAAGATCCCCGCCCTGACGCCCGACTTCAGCACGGTGAACTTCCGTGATCGCGTCAGCATCCTGCGCACGGCCAAGACCTTCGAGGACATCGGCGTGGGCGCGTACAACGGCGCGGGGAAGCTGCTCAAGGATCTGGCGAACCTCGGCGTGGCCGGCAAGATCGTATCGGTAGAGGCACGCCACGCCGCGGCGATCCGCGACCTGCTGAATCCAGGCAGCCGCGACTTCGCCGGCGACGACGTCGTCGATCGCACGTCGGGGCTGGACCAGGCCATGGAGCCCGGCCAGGCGCTCGGCTCCGGCCAGGCGCTTGGTGGCGCCGGCCTGTTCATCAAGGAATCGATCCGCTTCGTCTCGTGAGCTCACGTTCGTCTGGAGGTTGCCAGTGATGTCAGATTCTCCGACCGCCGCGCCCCGCAATGCCGCCGTGGTCGCCGCGTTGAGCGTGGGCGTGCCGCTCGCGCTCGTCGCCTTCACCCGGACCGCCAGCGCGCAGGGCGTGGCGCCGATCCTCGACTCCCTCAACTTCGCGCTGACGCTGGAATACCTGGAGGACGAGTTCTACCGCACCGGGCTCGCCCGTCTGGGCAGCGCGTTCTCGCCCGCCGTGAGCGCCGCGGTGCAGCAGATCAGCATGCACGAGACCGCGCATGTGAAGTTCCTGCGCATCATCATCTCGGACTTCTTCTCGAGCACTCCCGTCGCGAAGCCGGCCTTCGACTTCACGGCGAAGGGCGCCTTCCCCGACGTCTTCACCAACACGGCGACCTTCCTCGCCGTCGCGCAGGCGTTCGAGGACACGGGCGTGCGGGCGTACAAGGGTCAGGCCGGCAACGTTGCCACCAATAAGGCGGTCCTCACTGCCGCGCTGCAGATCCATTCGGTGGAGGCGCGGCACGCCTCGCAGAT
>JBBQYZ010000291.1:0-5028 GCA_038208205.1 Gemmatimonadales bacterium
TGGTAATTCTCGATGGACGCAACTACTACCCGCACGACATCGAGGTCGCCGCGGAGCGCAGCCATTCCAGCCTCCGGACCGGCTACACGGCCGCGTTCAGCGTCTCCGGCGAGGGGCGCGAACGCCTCGTGCTCGTGGCCGAGGTGGCCCGTCAACACAAGCCCGAGGGTGACGCAGGGCTGTTTCAGGCCACGCGCACCGAGCTGGCGAGCACGATCGGTGTGGTCCCCGATGAGATAGTCCTGATCCGGCAGAACACCATTCCCCGCACGTCGAGCGGCAAGATCCAGCGGGGTGCCTGTCGCGTCGCGTACCTCGACGGCTCGCTCGAGATCGTGGGACGATGGCGGGCGAAGGGAAGCGACGCGGTGGCGCCGAAGGACGCGATCACCGCCTTCGTGATCGACTGGGTGCGCGAGGAGCTGCAGGTCGACCCGGCTCGACTCGATCCGCACACGAAGCTGCGCGACCTGGGACTCGACTCGCTCGCCGCGACACGACTGATGGTCGCGCTCGAGGGTCGGTTCGGACGACGCATCGACCCGGCCCGACTCTGGAAGCAGCCCGACATCCGTTCGCTGGCCGCGCACCTTGCCACCCTGGACTCGCGCGGAGCCGCCCTGACCGCGATGCCGATTGAGCGCCCGGCGTATGGGGTGCCCGACGCCGCGACGACCGACGTCTCGCAGTGGATCGAGTACCGAACCCTGCGCGCTCGGCTCGACACGCTCGGGGAGCACGGCATCGCGAGCCCGTTCTTTCACGTTCACGACGGGGTGACGGGCAGCTCGGCCGTCATCGGCGGTCGTCGACTGATCAACTTCGCGAACTACAACTACCTGGGACTGTCCGGCGACCCCGACGTGACCCGTGCCGCGCAGGACGCGGTGGAGCGCTGGGGCAGCTCGGTGTCGGCGAGTCGAGTCGTGTCGGGTGAGCGATCGGTTCATCGCGAGCTCGAATCGGCGATCGCTCGCTTCCTCGGCACCGAGAGCGCGATCGTCTACATCGGAGGCCATCCGGCGAACGTCTCCACTATCTCGCACCTGCTCGGACCGGAGGATGTGGTGTTCTGCGACGCGCTCGTGCACAACAGCGCGGTGCAGGGAGCGGAGTTCTCGGGGGCACGACGCCTCACCTTCCCCCACAATGATTGGGCGGCGCTCGATGCGATGCTGACCCGCACTCGCGCCCAGCACCGGCGCGCCCTCGTCGTGATCGAGGGCGTGTACAGCGCCGATGGCGACATCCCCGATCTCGCACGGTTCGTGGAGGTGAAGGACCGCCACCACGCCATGCTGATGGTGGACGAGGCGCATTCACTGGGAACGCTCGGAGCGACCGGTCGTGGCATCGCGGAGCATGCCGGGGTGGACCCACGTGCTGTGGAGCTCTGGATGGGGACGCTGAGCAAATCGCTCGCAAGCTGCGGCGGGTACATCGCCGGCAGTCAGGCGCTCGTCGAGTACCTCAAGTACACCTCCCCCGGATTCGTCTACAGCGTTGGCATCACCCCCAGCAACGCGGCCGCGGCGCTCGCCGCCCTCCGCAAGCTCGAGGCGGAGCCGGAGCGCGTGACACGCCTGCAGGAGCGCGCCGCGCGGTTTCTCGCGCTCTGCCAGTCCGCGGGCCTCGACACCGGGGATAGTGCTGGCACTGCGGTCGTCCCGGTGATCGTCGGGGACTCGCTGGGCGCGGCGCGTCTCTCAGCGATGCTTTTCGACGCCGGCATCAATGTGCAGCCGATGGTGGCGCCGTCCGTCCCTGAGGACCAGGCGCGACTCCGCTTCTTCATCGCGAGCACACACACCGACCAGGAGCTCGAGATGACAGTGGAAACCACGGCTGGCGCGCTCCGCGTCCTGCACGCTCGCGAGGAGACGGCTCGAACCCCCGCTCGCGCCGAGGTGCACGCATGACCACCGCACTCAGGGTCGTGGTGGCGCGCTGGCCAGCCGCGGAGGTTCCCGAGCGCCTCGGCGCGTGCGATGCGCTGGTGTTCGTGGCGAGCCTGCACGGGCACGCGGCGCGACAGCGAGCTGCCGAGGCAGTGCTCTCGGCACCCGAGCGCGTACGCTACGAGGCGTACGGAAACCCCGTCGTCGCGCGGCGCTTCGCGATCGGGCGCGCCGCGCTGCGGGAGGTCGTGGGCGCGGCGCTGGACGTCGCGCCATCGGACGTTCCACTGCGCGACGGCGCGCATGGCAAGCCCGTGCTCGGCCGCGCTGCCGCTCGTTCGCTGTGGTTCAGCGTGGCGCACTGCGAGGAGCTCCTTCTCATCGCGTTGAGCCGTTGCTCGGATGTGGGGGTGGACGTCGAGCGCGTGCGCGCGATCGAGCACTGGGAACGCGTGGCCGAGCGAGTGCTCGATCCGTTCGAGCTCCGACAGCTTCGGCACGACGTTGCCGCTGGCGAGGACGCGGGGGTCGCCTTCCTTGGCCACTGGTGCCGCGTGGAAGCTGAGCTGAAGGCGATCGGATGCGGGATCGCGGGGCTGGAGGCCCATCGGGCGGGCCGGCGTCCCCTCGGCCTCCGCGTCGCCGACCTGCGGGCCCTGCCGGTGCCTCGCGAGCTCATGACCGGCGACGTGCGATACCGCGCCGCGATCGCGCTCTGCGCGCCCGGCCTCGACGGCGCTCGCCAAGCGAACCTGTCGACCTCGCACCTGCCGATCGCGACGAGGAGCTCGGCCGGCCCCACCACGCCTCAGTGATGGTGCCCCCAGCGTTGCCAGACGCCTCGGCGCGGACCCGCCGCGGGACGCCTCGATAAATGTCGTTGGAGGTCACGCCCGTCCAATCGCGCGTCGACCGGCGTCGCTTCGTGGCGTTCCCGTACGATCTGTACGACGCCGGCCGCTACCCCAACTGGGTCGCGCCGCTGCGCGTGGCGGTCCGCGATGCGCTCGATGTCCGGAAGAACCCCTTCTATCGTGACGCGGACCGCGCGCTGTTCCTGGCCCGCCGCGAGGGACGGGTGGTGGGCCGGATCGCGGCGATCGAGAACCGTGCGCACAACCGCTTTCACGGCGACCGCGTCGGGTTCTGGGGATTCTTCGAGTGTGAGGACGACCAGGAGGCGGCGAACGCGCTGTTCGAGGTGGCGCAGAGTTGGTTGGCCAGTCGAGGGCTTGACGTCATGCGGGGTCCGATGAACCCGAGCACGAACTACGAGTGCGGGCTGCTGGTTCAGGGGTACGAGAACCGGCCGACGTTCATGACGGCGTGGAACCCACCGTACTACGATGTCCTCTGTCTGAGCGCGGGCATGACGGGGGTGAAGGATCTGCTCGGCTTCTGGTTTCCCGCCGCGGAGCCGGGCTACGAGCTGCCCGCATTCGTGCGTCGGCAGGCCGAGCGTGCGCTGGAGAAGGGGCGCATCGAGTTCCGTGATCTCGACCCCCACCAGTTCGACCGGGAGGTTGCGTTGTGTTGGGACATCTACAACGATGCCTGGGAGCGGAACTGGGGGTTCGTCCCGATGTCGCGCGCCGAGTTCGAGCACATGGCGAAGGACATGAAACAGCTCCTGTGGCCGGAGCTCGCATTCCTCGCCAGCGTCGATGGCGAACCGGCGGGATTCATGCTGGCAGTGCCTGACTACAACCAGGCGCTGCTCAAGAACCGGAGGGGAAGGCTCTTTCCCCTCGGACTCTGGCGGCTCCTGCGGGGGAAGCGCACCGTGCGCACGGCGCGCGTGATGGCGCTCGGCGTGAAGGGCGCTTTTCGGTCGCGCAGCATCCTGGCGCTGTTCACGCACGAGGTGATGCGGCGCGGGCTGGCGATGGGAAAGACCGGGGCCGAGGCGTCGTGGCTGTTGGAGGACAACCAGCTGATCGTGAAGCCGATGCGGGCGATGGGGGCGCGGGAACGGATGCGGTGGCGGGTGTACGAGCGAGGGATTGTGGGGTAGCCACCTTGCTTTGAGGGACCGCTGAGGGGAAATTCATCGGTTGGCGATCAGCCCGCCTGCATGCGTTGGGACGCCGTGGAACCGCGACAGGTCCGAGGGCCGGGTCGGTGAGGCGCCCCGACTTCCAATGGCTGATTCGAGACGCTGTTCCGGCTCTCGCCCAATTCTGCCGCGCTCCGCCCCACATCGCCCCATTCGTGTCCCGTCTGTGAGAAGCCGATGATCGTCGTACCTGCACGCGTGTCCTGTCGCTCCACCTTTGCTGTGGCGCTCGCCCTTTTGTTTGCCGTTGCACGTCCCGCGAGCTCGCAGGCGCAGGACACCACCAAGACCGCGGCAGCCCGCCGGGCGGGAGAGGCACGAGTCCAGCCGGGCGATCGCGTGACCGTCAAGATCTTTCGCGAGCCCGGGCTGTCCGACGACGTGCTCGTCAATCCGCGCGGTGACATCGTGCTCGCCAAGATCGGCACCGTTCACGCCGGCGCCGTGGCCATCGACGCCCTCCAGGACACGCTCAAGACGCGATACGCGGTGTTTCTGCGCGATCCTGAAATCTCGATGACCGTGCTGCGGCGGGTGGTGGTAAATGGCGAGGTACGGCGCCCCGACATCTACTTCGTGGATCTGTCGAGCACCCTGCGCGACGTGATCGCGCGGGCGGGGGGGATCACCGAGACCGGGAGCCCCAAGAAGGTCTCGGTCGTGCGGGAGGGCCTATCCATCCCTGCGCCCAACTGGCAGGACGACGTGACGCGCGCCGCGGACCTGCAGTCGGGCGATCAGGTGATCGTGGGCATGCGCTCCTGGTTCGAGCGCAACGCCTTCGCGATCGCCAGCACCGGGGTGCTCGTCTCGTCGTTCGTCGTTTCGCTGCTGCGAAAGTGAGCACGGAGAGCGCGGACACGATCGACCTCGCAGACGTCGCGAGGTCGCTGCGCCGGGGGTGGCGCGTCATCCTCGCGAGCGTCGCCATCGCGCTCGTGCTCGCGCTGCTGCTGATCGCCTTCGGCCCGCGGCGGTTCTCCGCGACGGCAAGCGCGGTGGTGCGCTCATCGTCGGACGTCGGGGGATCGCTCCTCGCGCGTGCCGCGGGCGACCTCGCTGGCGGAGGCAGCT
>JBBQYZ010000292.1:0-5026 GCA_038208205.1 Gemmatimonadales bacterium
CACGGGCAGTCCAGCCGCTCGCGCTTCCAGCGCCGCGATGCCGAACGACTCGCGCTCGCTGGGCAGCACGAACGCGTGCGATCGCGCGTACAGAGCGCGCAGTGACTCACGTGAGAGCTGCCCCGGCAGCTCCACCAGCGCCGCGACCCCGAGCTCGGCGGCGTGGCGCACCAGGAGGTCGCGGTCGGGTCCGTCTCCCGCGATCACGAGCCGCATCCTCGGCGAGCCAGCCGCAAAGTGAACGGCGTGGGCGAAGGCGCGCAGGAGTGTTGTTGGCCGCTTCTTGCGCGACAGCCGCATGGCGGTGGCAAACACCACCTCGTCGTCGGCGACGGCCGTACGCGCCGGTCGCCAGAAGGCGGTATCGATCCCGTTCGGCAACACTCCCACCGGCGCGTCAGGCATCCACCGCGCGGCCTGGGCCGCGATGACGCTGCTGACGCCCGTCAGCGCGATCCTGTTGCTCGACCAGCCGAACAACGACTCGCTGGCGCCCAGCAGAAAGGCGCTGCGATGGAGCATGGAGTGAAAGGTCAGCACCGTGGGAACGCGCAATCGGGCGCCCGCGAGAGCGCCGACATACGCAACCGGGGCCACGACGCTCGCGTGCGCGTGCACGACGTCGAACTTCTCGCTCGAGAGCAGACCGCGAAGCTGCTGCAGCGCGCCGGGACTGACGGCGAAGCCGGCTCCGGGAGCGAGGGCACTGCGCAGGCGGTGCACCGGCACTCCATCCACTTCTTCGGCCCCGCGAGTCGTCGTCACGATGCGCGCGTCGATACCTTGCCGGCGCATCGCGAGTGCGAGGTCCCGAAGGTGGAGCTCGATCCCGCCCAGGCGCGGCAGGAACCAGTCGCAGACGAGGGCGACGCGCACACGCGCTAGCGGAGCAGGTGGAACGACAGCTCGACGGCGTGGGCGAACCGCCGTCGGGCGCTGAAGTCGGCGTTCCGTACGCGCGCGAGTCCGGCTCGCAGGCTGACCGCCGTTCCATCCGCACGCTGTGCGACCGCTCCGCCGACCAGCGCGTCGGTCTGCTCGTTCAGCGCGCGCTCCGTTCGCCTGATGACGAACCGCGCACCATTCGTCTCCGTGACGTAGTTCGCGCTGCTACGCAGCGCGCTGCTGGCATCCAGCGTCACCCGCAGGCCGGGCTCCCTGGTCCAATCCGCACCCAGCGAGAAGGACTTTGCGTCGGGCCCGAGCTCGTCGCCGATCAGGCGGCCGCGCGTGGTGACTCCCCCGGCCAGCGGCCCATGCGTGTATGTCCGGACACCGGTGTGCCGGACGGCTAGGCGCAGCGCGACCGGTCCGGATGCGATTCGGGGAACGAGGATGTCGAGCGACTGCGCGCCATCCCAGGTGAGCAGCGTCGGCAGACGGTGGACGTCGAAGTCGTCGATCAGCAGCTCGCCGGCGACGACGATCCCACCGAGATGGCGCAGCACCAACCGACCGTCGACACCCAACAGCTTGTCGGAGTCGATGTCGAGCGCCCGCGCGCTATCGGTGTAGTTGTGCGTGCGGAACAGGTCGATGAACGGCAGGAAGTCGATCAGCCGGTCACCCAGCGTCGATGCACGACCCCCCGTGCCGCCGAAATGGTCAAGGAATGTCGCACCGAGCTCGATGTCCTTCGCGGGCCGCACGCTCACCTTGTAGCCGAGCAGCGTGGAGTGGCTGCGAACGACGCTGGGGCCGAGGTCGGCCAGCACGAGCGTCGCCCGCATCGGCCCGATAAGTCGCAATGGGCCGGGCAGGACGAACGGAAAGTCGGAGGTCAGTGATACCTGGTCGAGCGCCGGCGCGCGCGCGGCGATGAACAGGCCTGCGGCGGGTGCGGTCGACCAGGCCAGCTGCTCGCGCCCGACGGTGAGGACGGCGTTGCCGGCTCGCGCCCGCACGCTCGCGAGCAGCAGCTCGGCGCGGGGTCGCACGACACGCTCCTCCGTCTCTGCCATCTCGACACGCGCGCGCGCGGCGATCGCGAGCCACGGCGCGAGATCCACGCGCTCGGCGGCTTCCACCCCCGCGCCGACGCCCGGCGGATCCGGGCGGCCGAGACGCCAGCTGCCGAGCGGTCGCACGGACGCCGCGAGGGGCGCCGCGAACACGCCAGTGAAGCGTCGCGCGACGAACTCGTTGGTCCGCGCACTGAGCTCCAACTCGTCCAGTCGCGCACGCACCGAACCCTGGGCCGCGGTGTCGTCGACATCGAACCGGCGATCCAGCCTGGCCACGATCGTCTCGACCTCGCGCCGAACGCCGCCGTCGACGTTGAAGTCGGACTCGCCCGTGACTGCCAACCGTGCCCGCGCCGACTCGATGATGCGGACGACCTGGCGGCGCGAGTACGGCCGCTGGCCCACGATCAGCGAGTCCGCCAGTCCGAGCGCGAGGAGGCGATCGATGTCCGCGTACGACGGATCGCCCACCGCCAGCGACGAGGCGCCCTGCGCAAGGAGCGGTGGCACGATGAGGCACAGGCCGGCGGCGAACCGGAGTAGACGGAGGAGCGATGACGGCATGACCGAATTTAAGCCGCGCGAATGGGCCACTGCAGCCGCATCGGTCCACGATGGTGGCGGCGTTCCCCTCTCCCGTACCGGATGGCTATCTCAATCGGCCGGTCGGAACGCATTGCGCATGATGGAGTCGAGCCGCGTGCGAAAATGGTCGAAGCGATAATTGGCCTCGAAGCGGGCCCGGCCCGCCTCCCCCATGTCCCGGCGCCGAGCGGTGTCACCGAGCACGTCGATGACGGCCTGCGCCAGCGCGTCGCGGTCGAGCGGCGGGACGAGGGTGCCGGTCCGCCCGTCCTCGATGATCTCCGATGCCGCGCCTTCCGTGCTGCCGATGCATGGGATGGCGGCCCGCATCGCTCGCAGGTAGGAGAGGCCCGACCCCTCCACGGTGCTCGGCAGCGCGAAGGCGCCGGCGCGGGCCAACATCGTGTCGAGTGTCGCCTCGGTGACCATGCCCGTGAAGCGCACGCTCCCGTCCAGCCCGAGACCCGTGGCCTTCGTCTCCAGTCGCTTCACGTCGTCGCCCCTGCCCACGACCACGAGGCGAGCGTCGGGTCGGCGGCCCAGCACCGTCTGCCAGACCTCGAGCAGCTCGTCATGCCCCTTCGATCGGAGGTCGGCGTTCATCCGGCCCGCGATGATGATCGTGCGCGGCGTGACGGACGACATGAGCGCGCCATCCACCGCACCGCTGTCGGCCGCCGGGAGGAGTCCGAGCACGCACACCGCCGCGGGAGCCGCCTCCGGATGCACTTCGAGCAGTCGCCGCGCGGTGTGCTCCGAGCTGGCGATCCGCACCGTCGCCTCGACGAGTGCTCGACGGCGCGCGGGCACCATCGTGACGTCCCACGCCTCCACGCCGTGCACGAACACGGCATAGGGCCTCCGCATCGAGGCCGGCAGTCCGGCCTGTGCCTCCGCCAGCCCGACATGATTGTAGACCACGCAGTCCGCGCGCCGCCCCGCGGCGATCAACCGGGCGGCGAAGACTCCGCGCTGCAGGAAGGTCGGGTCGGCGCCGCGATCGTTAGGGAAGACCGTGAAGGTGCGCGTGCGCGGCGCCAGCTCCGCCAGGGCACGCTCGAGGAGCGCGCCCACGTACGCGACACCGTCGTCGGGAACGTCCCGCTCCACGAGCGCCAGCACCGTCGAGGGAAATCCGGGGACAGCCTCCACGGTCTCCGCGGCGGCGCTTGCTTCCGCGATGTCGCTCACGTTCTCGCGACCGCCTTTCCCTCGGGACGAACGTCGGCCCCCGCCTGCTCGAGACGACCGCGAAGCCGCTCGGGAAGGCGGGCCCGAATCACCATCTGCTCACCCTCCGTACGCTGCTCGAGTACCTCGCCCTGCGCATGTATCTCGGCCAGCAGGCGACCGTCGGCGGGGGACAGCCACACCTCGGCCACCGGACGACGGGCGCGCATCTCCCCGCGCAGGGCGCGCCGCAACGGCTCCAGTCCGCCCTCCGTCTCCGAGGAAACGAACACGGCGTTGGGCACGAGGGAGGTGACACGCTCCTGCATCGCGAGCAGGTCGTGCTCTTCGAGGAGGTCGATCTTGTTGAAGACGAGCAGCACGGGCTGCTCGTGCAACGCCAGATCGAGCAGCACCTGGTCCACCACCATCCGCTGCTCTTCCCACTGCGGATGGCTGGCGTCGACCACGTGAAGCAGCAGGTCGGCGTCGCGCGTTTCCTCGAGCGTCGCACGGAACGAGGCCACGAGGTGATGGGGAAGCTTGCGGATGAAGCCGACCGTGTCCGTTATCAGCACCTGCGCATTCTCGCCCAGGTCCACCTCGCGCGTCAGCGGGTCGAGCGTGGCGAACAACCGGTCCTCGACGTGCACGTCCATCGCCCCGGACAGACCACGCAGGATGGACGACTTCCCGGCGTTCGTGTACCCGACGAGCGAGGCCTTGAACGACCCGGCGCGCGACTGGCGCTGCACGGCGCGGTTCTGCTGCACATGCGCCAGACGCTCCTTGAGCAGCTTGATCCGATGGCTGATCAGGCGGCGATCGCTCTCGAGCTGCGTCTCACCGGGGCCGCGCACACCGATGCCCCCGCGAAACTTCTCGAGGTGAGTCCACATGCGCGTCAGACGAGGCAGCGTGTACTCGAGCTGCGCGAGCTCCACCTGCATCTTTGCCTCGCTGCTGCGCGCGCGCGTCGCGAAGATGTCGAGGATCAGTTCCGCCCGATCCACGACCCGCGTGCCAACCACGTCCTCGATGTTCTTCCCCTGGCTCGGCGACAGCTCGTCGTCGAAGATGATCAGCGTGGCGCCGGTGGTCGTCACCAGCTCGCGCAGCTCCTCGATCTTTCCCTTGCCGAGGTAGGTACCGGGATGCGGCCGGTCGAGCTGCTGGGTGAGCCGTCCGACGATCTCGGCGCCCGCGGTGTCGGCGAGGCGCTGGAGCTCGCGCAGGTGTTCGTCCATCGCCTTGCGCGCGCCCGCCCGCTTGAGCGGCGCCCCCACGAGAAGGGCGCGCTCGACGGG
>JBBQYZ010000293.1:0-5015 GCA_038208205.1 Gemmatimonadales bacterium
GTCGTGAAGCGCCGCCTTGACGAAGTGCGCGGCCTCCTGGAAGCCCATGGCCCGGCCGCGATTCAGTGCCGCCTCGTACCCCTCGAGACCGTCAGCGGACGAACGCTCGTCGTAGCGGTGGAACTCTTCCTCGAGCTGGTCGACGGCGAGCTTCACCCGGTCACGCGCGGCGGAGCTGATCACGGACACCCTCCCGCTGGCTGCGTCGAAGAGAGGATATCGGGAGGGCGTCTGGACCGTTGCCCTCGCTAGATCTCGCGGCGGGTGGTCGTGGTGGTGCGCTCTTCGACGACCGTGGCCGGTGCGGCGGCGGTGCCGTCATTCACCTGCACGTCCGCGCTGCCATCCGGCCGGATGTTCACGTTCGTGGTCTGGCCAGTCGGTACCGCGGTGTCCGTCGCCGTCGTGCGCCGCTCGATGACGATCGGGGTCTCGGGCTGCTCGCTCATTGCATGCCTCCTGCGGGATCTTTCCCCAGGCGCTGCACACGCGGTGCCAGCAGGGTCAGCCGAGCTCGAGCTCTTTGGTCGTGACGCCGAGGTCGAGCTCGACGATGCCGTCCCGGATCCGCACCGGGTATGCGTTCACCGGGAAGACCGCGGGCAGCGCCTTCACCTCGCCGGTGAAGATGTCGAATCGCGCGCCATGTCGCGGGCACTCCACGCAGCTGTCCTCGATCACGCCTTCGCCCAATGCGGCGCCATCGTGCGTGCACACGTTATCGATGGCGCCCCACGCGCCAGCTTCGGTCCGCGCGAGGCAGAAGGACCGGCCCTCCGCGCCCACGACCGTGACCGCTCCGGGCGCGACATCGGCTTCACCGGCGACCGGAACGAAGCGCTGGGCGCCGGTATCCGCGGTCACGCCGCATCCTCGAGCTCGTCCAGCCGGCCGATGCGCGACGCGAGCGCGTCGAGAATGAGCCCGCGCACGGCACGGTCCGGCAGGTGATCGATCACCCGCTGGAAGAAGCCGCGCACGAGCAGCTGCTCGGCCGCATCGTGCTGTAGTCCGCGGGACATGACGTAGAACAGCTCGCTGTCCTCGATGGCGCCGGCGGTCGCGCCATGGCCGCAGCGCGCGACGTCGTTCGTGAGGATCTCGAGCACCGGGATCGGGTCCGCACCCGCCTTGTCGGAGAGCAGCATGTTGCGGCACTCCTGGTAGGAGCCTGTACCGCTCGACGTCGGCTCGACGCGGATCACGCCGTAGTAGACGGCCTTCGCGGCCCCGTAGAGGGCCGACAGGTAGAGCAGGTCGCTGTTGCTCCCCTTGCCGTCCACGCGCTGGAACGAGTTCACGTCGATGCGTTGGGTGTCGCCCGCGGCGACGAGGCCGTAGAGCTTCACGGTCGCGCCGTCGCCCACGATGTCGGACTCGACGCCGAGCTTGCTCCGGCCGCTGCCGACCAGAACGTTGAAGGCGCCGACCTCGCTGTCGCGTCCGGAGACGAATCGCTGCGAGCCGAGATCCCACATCTCGTCCCCGAGCCTCTGGATACGGACGTAGCGCAGCCGCGCGCCCTGGAGCAGGTGGACGTCGAGGTGCGGGATCCCGAGGCGCGCGGGCCCGCCGTCCTCCGAGCTGACCTCCTCGACGACCGTCGCGCTGCTGCCGGGCTCGAGCACGATGACCGTGCGCGAAAGCGCGGCCTCCGGCCCCCGGGCCCATCGCCGCTCGATCCAGAGAGGCGTGTTGACGACGACGCCGGCGGGCACGTGCACGAAGGCTCCGGCGGACCACAGCGCATCGGCCGCGGCGCGGAACGCGGCGTGCGTCGTCTCGCCGCCGCTCGCGCCGATCCAGCGGCGGACGAGGTCGGGCGTCGCGTGCGCCGCGGCGGCCAGATCGCCGAACGAGATGCCGTTCTCGGTCGGGCCCGCGTACCGCGTCTCGACGCGCGCGCCCGTCAGCGGCCCGTCGGGCAAACCTTCGAGCGGGAAGCGGCGCCACTCCTCCTCCGCCCCGGTCGGCCAGGCTTCGGGAGTGAAACGGTCCGCCGCCTCGAGGCGCGTCGCGCGCAACCACTCGGGCTCGTCGCGGCCTCTAGCGAACCGCTCGACCGTGTCCCGGTCGAGCGGCAGGCGTGCGGGTGGAGCGAGGGCCGCGCTCAACCGATGGCGCCGGCCATCTGCAGCTGGATCAGCCGGTTCATCTCGATCGCGTAGTCCATCGGCAGCGTCTTGACGATCGGCTCGATGAAGCCGTTGACGATCATCGCCGTCGCCTCGTTCTCGCTGAGGCCCCGGCTCATGAGGTAGAACAGCTGCTCCTCACCGACCTTCGAGACGCTCGCCTCGTGGCCGATGGTCACGTCCTCTTCGTCGATCTCCATGTACGGGTACGTGTCGCTGCGGGCGGTGTCATCGAGGATGAGCGCGTCGCAGCGAACGGTGCTCTTGGCCTTCTTCGACCCGGGATAGATCTTCACCAGGCCGCGGTACGAGGTGCGGCCGGTGCCCTTGCTGATCGACTTGCTCGTGATGATCGAGGTCGTGTACGGGGCGGCGTGGACCATCTTCGCGCCGGCGTCCTGGTGCTGGTCGTTCCCGGCGAAGGCGACCGACAGGACCTCCCCGTGCGCGCGCTCGCCGATGAGGTACACGGAGGGGTATTTCATCGTGACCTTGCTGCCGAGGTTCGCGTCGATCCACTCCATGACGCCGCCCTCATTGACCACCGAACGCTTGGTCACGAGGTTGTAGACGTTGTGGCTCCAGTTCTGGATCGTGGTGTACCGGACTCGCGCGTTCTTCTTGACGATGATCTCGACCACCGCGCTGTGCAGCGTGTTGGTCGTGAAGATGGGAGCGGTGCAGCCCTCGACGTAGTGAACGCTCGAACCTTCCTCGGCGATGATGAGGGTCCGCTCGAACTGGCCCATGTTCTCGCTGTTGATCCGGAAGTACGCTTGGAGCGGGATGTCCACGTGGACCCCCTTCGGGACCCAGACGAAGGAGCCGCCCGACCACACGGCCGTGTTGAGCGCCGCGAGCTTGTTGTCGTTCGCCGGGATCACGGTGCCGAAGTACTCGCGGAAGAGCTCCGGGTACTCCTTCAGCGCGGTGTCCGTGTCGGTGAAGATCACGCCGAGCTTCTCGAGGTCCTTGCGGATGCTGTGATACACGACCTCGCTGTCGTACTGGGCACCGACGCCCGCCAGGTACTTCTGCTCCGCCTCGGGGATCCCGAGCTGATCGAACGTGCGCTTCACGAAGTCGGGGACGTCGTTCCAGTCGCTCGCCTTCTTGTCGGAGGCGAGGAGGTAGTAGTACATGCCGTTGAAATCGATCGAGGAGAGGTCGGCACCCCAGCTGGGCATCGCGCGCGCCTCGAAGTGGCGCAGCGCCTTGAGCCGGCGCTGGAGCATCCACTCGGGCTCCTTCTTGTAGTCCTGGCTGATCTGGCGGACGACGTCCGCCGAAAGGCCCTTGCGCTTCTCGTGGACATAGGTGGCGTCCTTGTCGAACCACCCGTACTTGTAGCTGTCAGGGAGTTGGGTCGCGCGGTCCTCTATCGCCAAAGCGGTCACCTCCGTCGCGTGGCTCCATTTTCTACCTACGAAGTCGGAATTGCCACTACTTTCGAACACCGTCGAGGCGCTCGCGCACGGACGAGGTGCCGCCGACGGCGGACCCAGACCTTTCGGCGCCAAGCGACCATCCAGACCATCGGTCGCCCAGCGGGCTAGCGCTGGCCGGCGCTCGGCTCCTCGTCGGGCCAGGCGTTGATGCCCCAGGCGCTGCCCTTCAGCACCTTGAGGCTGAGGAGCGCGCAGCGGAGCCGCGCCGGACTGAGCGTGATCCCGAGGTTCTCGATCACGTGGTCGCGGTCGATCGCCCGCAGCTCGTCGAGCGTCTTGCCGCGCAGCTCGTCGGTGAGGATCGACGCCGACGCCTGCGAGATCGCGCAGCCCTTGCCGGTGAAGCGGACGTCCTCTACGCGGTCGTCCGCCACCTTGAGGTACATCGTGATCTCGTCGCCGCAGAGCGGGTTCAGGTCGTGGTAGCTGTGCGTCGCCTCGGCCAGCTCGCCGAAGTTATGGGGGTTCTTGTAGTGGTCGAGGATGTACTCGCGGTAGAAGTCGTCCACCCGGCTAGACCTTGAAGAGGCGCTTGGCGGTGCCGATCGCCCCGAGCAGCGCGTCGCACTCCTCGGTCGTGTTGTAGAGGTAGAAGCTCGCGCGGGTCGTCGCGGCGGTTCCCAGCCGACCCATGAGCGGCTGGTTGCAGTGGTGCCCCGCGCGGACGCAGACACCTTCGCTGTCGAAGATCGTCGCGACGTCGTGCGGGTGGATCCCGTCGATGTTGAAAGACACCACGCCGACCCGGTCGGCCGACGTGGGAGGGCCGTACAGCGTGACGCCACCCAGGTCGCGGAGCCGCGGGAGGAGGTAGTCCACCAGCGCCGCCTCGTGCTCGTGGATCGCGTCCATGCCGACGGCCTCGAGGTAGTCGACGGCCGCGCCGAGACCGACCGCGTCCACGTACGCCGAGGTGCCGGCCTCGAACTTCCATGGCAGCTCGTTCCATGTCGTGAGGTCCGTCGTGACGCGGCTGATCATGTCGCCGCCGTACATGAAGGGCCGCATGCCCTCGAGCAGCGCGCGTCTGCCCCAGACGGCACCGGAGCCGGGCGGAGCGCACATCTTGTGGCCGCTGAAGACGAGGAAGTCGCAGCCGAGGTCCTGGACGTCGACGCTCGCGTGCGGGACGGCCTGGGCGCCGTCGACGAGCACCACGGCACCCGCCGCGTGGCCCTTCGCGACGAGCTCCCGGACCGGGTTCACCGTCCCGAGGCCGTTGCTGGTGTGCGTGATCGCGACGAAGCGCGCCCCCTTGGCGAGCTCCCGGTCGTACTCGTCCATCCGCAGGCGCCCGTCGTCGTCGACGTCGACGACCGCCAGCTCCGCGCCGACCTCCTGCGCGAGCTGCTGCCACGGCACGAAGTTCGAGTGGTGCTCGAGGATGCTCGTGACGATGCGGTCGCCGCGCTTGATGTTGTCGCGGCCCCAC
>JBBQYZ010000294.1:0-5012 GCA_038208205.1 Gemmatimonadales bacterium
GTGGACCCGCGGTTACGATCCGACGGTGCCCAGCATCGCCCGCTCGGCGATGACGTACGATGGCAGGCCTCGTGTCGGCGCGCCGCTCGTGCCGACGCGGTTGGGCAGCATCGACGTGGTCGTCGTGGACGTCGAGTCGGCCCTCGGTGCGCCGACGCTTCCCTGCTGGCGCGACCAGAAATACCATGCCGCGGCGAGCGCGATGATCAGTAGCAGCAGCAACGGCCAGATGCTGCGGCGTTGCTTGCGCTGGACGGGAATTTCGGCCATGACCCAATCCTCGATGGGGAGACGATGCGCATTCGCGACGCGAACACGTCCATCCGCCGTAGAGCAATGCTCGTTCCGTGTCGGTCACCGGTGGCCGGAACGCGGCTCGGACGGCGCGATTGTCGCGAGAGGCGGTCGACGTGGATACGACTGGAGTAGTAGCGGCGCCGACAGACGCGCAGTTGCATCGCTTTCGCGTGGGCACGGCCGGATGGAGCCTACCACGCCAATGGGCATCGGCCTTTCCGTCCGAGGGGAGTCATCTCTCCCGCTTTGCGGCCTGTCTCTCGGCGGCAGAGATCAACTCGTCGTTCTACCGGCAACACCGGCGAGCGACGTACGCCCGGTGGGCGGTGAGCGTACCCGCAGGGTTCCTGTTCGCCGTGAAGGTGCCCCGTGCGATCACGCATGACCAGCGGCTCGTGGCCGTCGACGTCCTGCTGGACGTCTTCCTCGAGGAGGCACGCGGGCTGGGCAACCGTTTTGGGCCGCTCCTCGTGCAGCTGCCGCCGTCGCTCGCGTTCGACGCGGGGATCGCCGAGGAGTTCTTCGCGTCAGTGCGCGTTCGCGTCCCGGGCGACGTGGTAGTCGAACCGCGGCACGAGAGCTGGTTCACGGCGCGGTCGACGGCCGTGCTCTGCGCTCACCGCGTGACGCGCGCCGCCGTAGACCCCGCGCGGTGGCCAGAGGCTGCGCGGCCGGGAGGGGACCGCGAGCTGGTGTACTACCGCCTGCACGGGTCGCCGCGCATGTACTACTCTGACTACGAGGAAGCGTACCTCCGGGCGCTCGCGACCTCGCTCGCCGAGCATCGATTGCGAGGCTCGCGCTGCTGGTGCGTGTTCGACAACACCACGCTCGGCGCAGCGGCCGGCAACGCGCTGGCGCTGGACCGGTTGCTCCGCCAGGCACACGCTCACCCGTCGCTAGGGTGAGGTCTGCGCCGACCGGTCCCCTCGGCGGTCGGCCTGAACCGTAGCGCGCTCCAGGGCGCGCCGACTCGTCTCTGTCGCCTGCTCCAGCAAGCGTCGAATTACGCCGAGCGCCTCTTCTTTCTGCGCGGCGAACTCGGGCGCATGGAAGAAGCGGCTCACGGCGCGCTCGACCTCGTCGTGCAGAATCACGAACTCGCGAGCCAGCGCATCTCCAGTCCAGCCCAGGCGCGCGCGCTGGAGCCCGTGCCGGTCGGCGATGAAGCGCTGAATCTCAGCCGAATCGGAGAGGAGCGTGGACGGGGCCCCCTCGGAATCGTCCAGCGCGATGAGCGCCGCGGCAATGTCGGCGAGCAGCGCCCCCGAGTGGTCCACCAGCTGTGAGTAGTGCAGTGACGGCGCCGCCGACATGGACGGCTCGCCGCGCAGCCGCGAGACGAAGGCGTCGAGGATCGATTCGGCCTCCTGCACCATCGTGTCGCCGATCTCGGCGAGCCCGCGGGTGCGCGGGATGACGGCGCTCCCGTTCGCCGGGGTGCGCAGCGCGGCCACCACGGAGTCGGCCATCGTGTCGGGCGCCGCGCCGGGAAGCCAGAGCGTGAAGGTGGAACCCTCACCAGGTGCGCTGTGCACCGTCACGTCGCCGCGCATCAGCCGCGCGAGCCGCCGGCTGATCGTCAACCCGAGCCCCGTTCCGTCGCTGCGGCGCGTATGACCCTTGTCCGCCTGCACGAACGGCGAGAACATCGACTCGATCTGCTCGGCCGCGATGCCGATGCCGCTGTCGCTGACGCTCACCGTGATCCACGGCCCCTCGCCGTGCAGGTGACGCAGGGTCGAGACGGCGACGCGCGCCGTCTCGATGCGGATCGTTCCGCCAGGGTCGGTGAACTTGACGGCGTTCGACAGCAGGTTCGTGAGAATCTGCAGCACGCGGTCGCGATCCCCCGTGAATTGCAGGTCGCGCGGGATCTCGTCAAGCGCACCGAGGCGCATGCCGCGCGCCTCGGCGAGCGGCTGCGAGAGCACGATCGCCGCGTCCACCACGTCGACCACGCTCGCGGGGCGGCGCTCCACCGAGAGGCGGCCCGCCTCCACCTTCGCGAGGTCGAGTATCTCGTTCACGAGGCCAAGGAGGTGGCGACCGCTGGCCGTGATGCGCGCGATCTGCAGACGCTGGTCAGCCGAGACGGCACCGACGACGCCCAGATCGAGCAGTTCGGCGTAGCCGATCACCGCGTTGAGCGGCGTGCGGAGCTCGTGGCTCATGACCGCCAGGAAATCGGACTTCGCCTGGTTCGCGGCTTCGGCCTCGGTGCGGGCGCGCCGCTCGCTCTCGAGCAGGCGCTCGCGCTCCTCCGCCTGCTTCCGGTCCGTGACGTCGCGCAGCGACACGAGCACCGCTGGCTCATCCTCCCAGTCGACGTCGACGAGGCGCAGCTCCGCCACGACGACGCCGCTGCCGCGCTGCACGATCTCGATCTCGGTCGCCTCGACGGTAGAAAGCGGGTAGCCGAATTCCTGCCCCACGAGATCCTTGGCCGGGCGGCGGAAGAGTCGCTCCGCCGCCGGGTTCGCGAAGCGGATGCGGCCGTCGCCGCTCACGACAATGACCCCGTCGGAAAGGCGGTCGATGATCTGGCGCAGGACAACGTGCGTGGAAGGACGCACCGCACGACGATCGGCGATCCGGCGCTCCACGGCAGGCGCGCTCTGCCGCGCCGGGTCATCAGTGGTCGGAATTCGCTCCATGGGCGCTCACGGTAGGAATGCCGAGGAGGAGGCCGGTCGGACGAACCGGCACGGTCCGGGTGGTGGTCATGAGCCGGGCACGGACGGAACGATGCTCAGCACCGCCATCACCTGGGCCACGTCCCGCAAGTCGCCGGTCACGCGACGCTGTGGAGCTGGTGCCTCGCGGACGACCGTCGGCGTCGTGAGGATGCGATACTCGTCGGCGACATCGGGATGCGCCAGGATGTCCACGGTTTCCACCTCGACATCGTCTCCCAGCAGCTCGCCACAGGCACGTGCCAGGTTCGCCGCCGCATCGCGCGTGCGTGGCGTATCGCCCGCGACGAATAGCTTGAGACGCAGCTCGGACACCGAGAGGATCCTGAATGAGGGGAAAGGGACCGACAGCCGGGACGTACGCCGTACACCCTCCGCCGAGCGTTTCCTGCGCCGTTGTCTCGGGTGCCAGGTCGCACGCGTACCGACGCTCGGCGTCCAAGCTACCGACGGGCCGCCGGGAAGCTAGTCGAGAGGCGCTCGAGCACTCGGGCCAGCGCTCGCGTCGCCTTCGACCCGGCATAACCCTCGATCGAGGGACCGGCCGAGCCGCCTCCGTGCGCGGGGTACCAGAACGTCCGGTCGGGGAAGGCTACCGTCGCGGACTGCCCTGACGCGTCGCGATGGCGTCGTCCCGGCCGGTCGTCGCCGGCTCATCGGCCTCCGAGCATTCCAGTCGCCTGACAGGCCGCGCCGCGCTCTGCTCACCCGGTGCGGCCGCCTGCGGCCGCGCGTCGCGCCCGGGGACCACGGCGCGCGGGAGGCGGGCATCGGGATGGGCGTGTCGGCCCTTGTCGGTCATATTCCCTCGGGAGTGGTGGCGGCGGATCGTATCCAGACCGGTACCGTGCAGCAACCATGCTAGGTCGGCACCACCCGTGCCGCCCAACCCAGGCGGCGAGCGCGGGAATGCGACTTGCGCCTCTGGCCGCGTCGACTCCGCCAATCGCGCCGCCCCGATCCTCCGCGCCCACCATCCCGTGTCAGTCTCCCTCGCCGATCCCGCCGCCGCCTCCGAGGTGAACGCGGCCGAGCTCCGCGTCACGCGCGTCAGGCCACTCCGCGGTCCAAACTACTGGCGCCTCGCGCCGGTGATCGCCTGCGATGTGCGACTGGGGGAGCTGGAAGGCCATTCGACCGCTGAGTTTCCGGATTTCACCGATCGCCTGCTCGCCGTTCTGCCGACTCTTCACGAGCATCCCTGCTCGCGCGGCGGCGCGGGGGGATTCGTCGAGCGGCTGCGCGAAGGTACGCGGCTGCCACATGTGCTCGAGCACGTCGCTCTGGAGCTGCAGACGCTGGCAGGGAGCGACGTGAGCTTTGGCCGCGTCGTGGCGTCCGGCGACGCGGGGGTGTGGTGGGTGATCGTCGAGTACGAGGAGGAGGACGTCGGGGTCGAGAGCATGCGCGAAGCGGCTCGCCTGATGCGCGCCTGCCTCACGGGCGATCTCGTGGATGGGGAGGCGATGGTGCACGATCTCCAGCGACTGTACGAGAGCGTGCGGCTCGGGCCGTCCACCGGCTCGATCGTGGAAGAGGCCCGGCGCCGGGGCATCCCGGTGCGGCGCCTCAACTCCCGGTCGCTGGTGCAGCTCGGCCTGGGACGGAACCTCCGGCGGATCCAGGCCACGGTCACCGACCGTACGAGCTCGATCGCGGTGGACATCGCGCAGGACAAGGACGAGACCAAGCGTGTGCTCGGCAACATCGGTCTCCCGGTGCCGGGAGGTGACGCGGTCCGCACGGTTGAAGATGCGATCGAGGTCGCCCAGGGCCTCGGGTTTCCGGTGATCCTCAAGCCGCTCGACGCGAGTCATGGACGCGGCATCTCGTCGCGCCTGGGCGATGCCGACGCGCTGCGCGAGGCGTGGGACATGGCCCGGCAGTACGGCAAGCGCGTGGTGGTGGAGCAGTTCGCCGAGGGTAACGACCATCGGGTGCTCGTCATCAACGGCAAGGTGGTGGCGTGCGCCGAGCGGGTGCCGGCGCGCGTGATCGGGGACGGACACCGCACCATTC
>JBBQYZ010000295.1:0-5005 GCA_038208205.1 Gemmatimonadales bacterium
GTCGCTCGTGTCGCGCATCAAGATCCTCTCGGGGCTCGACATCGCTGATCGCATGCGTCCGCAGGATGGGCGGGCGCGCGTAGCGGTGGCGGGCGCGGTGGTGGACCTCCGGGTGTCGTCGCTGCCCGCGTCGCACGGCGAGAAGGTCGTCATCCGGGTGCTGGATGGCAGCGCGGGCCTGCGAAGCCTCGATGCAGTGGGCTTCGGCACCGACGATCTCGAGCGGATCCGGGGGCTGCTCGCGCGGCGCGAAGGGCTGCTGCTCGTCACGGGTCCCACTGGCTCCGGCAAGACGACGACGTTGTACGCGGCGTTGCGCGAGGTGGCGGCACGCGGCGTCAACGTGGTCACGGTGGAAGATCCGATCGAGTACCGGCTGGCCGGCATCGTCCAGGTGCAGGTGCACGAGCGCGCCGGCCTCACCTTCGGCGCTGCCTTGCGTTCGATCATGCGCCAGGATCCGGACGTGATTCTCGTCGGTGAGATCCGCGACCGCGAGACGGCGGAGATCGCCATCCAGGCCTCGCTCACCGGCCACCTCGTCCTGTCGACCCTTCACACCAACGATGCCGCCAGCGCGATCGCCCGCCTGGTCGACATCGGCGTCCCGGCATATCAGATCGCCACCGCGCTCAAGGGAGTCGTCGCCCAGCGGCTCGTGCGCCGGAGCTGCTCAGCCTGCAGCGCCGCGGGCTGCACCCTCTGTGACGGTACCGGATTCCACGGGCGGGCGGCGATCGCCGAGATCCTCGTCGGTGCGCCGGAGATCGAGCGCCGGATCGCTGCGGGCGCGCCCACCGAATCGATCGCCGAAGCGGCCCGCGCCAATGGGTGCGCGACGCTCTGGGAATCGGGGCTCGCGCTCGTACGGCGCGGAGCAACCACCGTGGATGAGCTGCGGCGGGTCGTCGCCGAGCCGGTTCGCGTCGTCAACGAACCAGGTCGTGCCGAGTTCGCGCCCACACTGCGAATCGGGTGGCTGATCTCCGACACCAGCGTGGTCCGCGGAGACGTGCTCGCCGAGCTCGTGGCCGCGGCCGCCCTGCTCGGTCAGGGAGTGGAGGTCGTCGTGGCGCCGCACGCGCATCGGTCCGGGGTCCAGTCGTTCCACGTCGCCATCGTCGACGACGTGCCCGCGACGCGCGACGCGCCGTCGTCCACGCTCGTGGTCGCACTGGCGCGCGAGGGGTCCACTGGCGAGCATGTGCACACGCTCGCGGCGGATGTCGACCTCGTCGTCCCCGACAGCGTGCCCGGCCGCGTCCTGCTGGCGACCATCCTGGCACTCCTGCGCTGGAGGTCACGGTAGGGCCGATCGGGCTCACCCGTCTCCGCCGACCGCCCCAGACCCATGGCCACGATCAACGTCGGAACGATCGACGTCTTCCTCATCAGTCCACGCACCGACGGCTGGCGCGTGCTCGCCATGCAGCGGGCGCGCACTACCCGCTGTCCGATGGCGTGGGAGACTGTGCACGGTCACATCGAAGCCGGCGAGGAGCCGGAGGATGCCGCGATTCGAGAGGTGCGCGAGGAAACGGGTCTCGAGGTGGACCGCCTCTACAACGTCACGGTGCAGCCGTTCTATCTGCACGGCACGCACACCGTGGAGCTCGCGGTCGTCTTCGCCGCCTTCGTCGCCGCGGGCTCCTCCGTCTCCCTTGGTGAGGAGCATGCTCGGTCAGAGTGGCTCTCCACCGAGCGCGCCCTCGAGCGCTTCGCCTGGCCGCGCGAGCGCTCTGCCCTCCGCGACATCATGCACCTGCTGAAGGACGGAAACGCCGGTGCGGTGGAGGACGTGCTGAGGGTGCGATGAAGGCGTAGGTCAGTCGGTGAGATGGTCGGTAGGTGCGGCCTGTGGCGTACCGACCTGCGGATACACTGACCTCCCGACCAACTGACCTGCCGACCTACTGACCTGCCGACCTACCCTACTCTCGCCGGTCCGAGCTTCTCAACACCGTTCCCGGCTCCGGCGCATGGGGCTTCACCCGCACGCTCTTCGCCGGAATGCCGACGTACACGTGATACGCCCGCACGTCCTTCGTCGCGACCGCGAGGGCGCCAACCATCCCCTGCTCCTGCACGTGCACCCCGGCGAGCACCGTGGCGTGATAGGTCACCCGCACCCCGTCCTCCAGCACCGTGAGCGCGTTCGTCACGTCGCGCTGGTCCACGATGCTGTGGGTGTGGCTGTACACGTTCGCGTAGTCGCTCACCGACACGTTGTTGCCCAGCCGGATGCCCCCGCGGTCGTCCAGCAGCACGTGGCGGTGGATCACCACGTTGTCGCCGACTTCCATGTTGTGCCCGAACGAGAACTCGACGTGCTGGAACGCCTTGAAGTTCTCGCCGCAGCTCTTGAAGATGCGCTCGGCCAGGAGCCGCCGGAGCCGTACACCGAGCTCCACGTTCTGCCCAGCGAGCAGCGTGCGATCGAAGCAGTACCACAGCCAGAGCAGGGGCTTCACCGGTTGAAAGCGCGCGTCGTCGCAGTCGGAATAGAACTCCGGTTCGAGCGTCACGTTTCGGGGGTCCAGCGCCGAGAGCGCGAGCCGGGTGCCGAGCGGCAGCGAGCCGTCGGTGAGCGCCGTCTCGTAGTTCGCCGCATACTGCGGATAGCTCAGCTCCGCCAACGTGTCACGACAGAGCAGAGCACGGTCGGCGGTGAGGTCGGCTCCGGGGTGTGAGAGCCGGTCGGCGATGCGCTCGAGCCACGCGTCGGCGATCGGCGCGCTGCCCGACGAAGGAAGCTGGCGAAGCGGGAGGAATGGCATTTCGTAATGTGATGGGGTGCGCGGGGTGGCCGCCACCGGCCTGCACCCGTGTCAGGCGGAGGCAATCAGGGACGCGCCGGCGGCGACTCCTCACTCGGTGCACTCTCATGCGCCAACGCGTCACGCGCGTCGTCGGGGAGCGGCGCGGCGGCCCCGTTCCGCCACGACGGCTGTCCCACCAGCGACACCAGGGCTTCCGCCAGGTCGTCGCGGCCGAGGTTGGTCTCCGCACTGAACGGGATCATCTGATCGTCCTCGAGCCGGAGCGCGACGGCGATCGCGTGCACCCGCTCCTGTACCTGACGGGGCTTGAGCTTGTCCACCTTCGTCAACGCCACGACCGTCGGCGCTCCGATCTCCGCCAAAAAGTCGAGCATCTGCAGATCTTCCGGCGACGGGTCGTGGCGCACGTCGAGCAGCTGTACCACGCCGCGCAGTGAGGTGGAGGTTCGCAGGTACCCCTCGATGAGCGGGAGCCATTCCGCCTTCCGTGTCTTGGCGATGCGCGCGTACCCGTAACCGGGCAGGTCGGCGAGCACGAACAGCTCGTTGACCTTGAAGAAGTTGATCTCCCGGGTGCGACCCGGCGTGTTGCTCACCCGCGCAAATGCCTTGCGACGTACCAGTCGGTTGAGCAGCGACGACTTCCCCACGTTCGACCGGCCGGCAAACGCCACCTCGGGCAGGTCGTTCGTCGGCCGCCAGCCATCGGAGGTCGCCATCGGACCGATGAACTCGAGTGACTTGATGACCAGCGGATCCTTGCGTCCGATTCCGCCGCCGCCCGCGTTCGCAGTGGCGTCGGTCAATGCGCCACCAGCACGGGAGCGTCGGCGCCGGCCACGCTCGCCGGCACGTGCGCCAGCGCGACGGCCAGTACCTCGTCCATCGACCGCACCGGATGGAAGCGGATTCCCGCCTTCACCTCCGGGGGCAGCTCATCGAGATCGCGCGCGTTCTCCTGCGGCAGGATCACGGTGGTGATCCGGTTGCGCAGCGCCGCCACCGTCTTCTCCTTCAACCCCCCGATGCCGAGCACCCGCCCGCGCAGCGTGATCTCTCCGGTCATCGCGACGTCGCCGCGCAGCGGAACCCCGGTCAAGGCGCTCACGATGGCGCAGGCGATCGCGATCCCGGCGCTCGGCCCGTCCTTTGGCGTGGCGCCGGCCGGGATGTGCACGTGCAGGTCTCGGGTCTTCAGGAACTCGCGCTCGAGCCCGAGCGCTCCGGCACGCGCGCGCGCGTAGCTCAACGCCGCCGACGCCGACTCCTTCATCACGTCGCCCAGCGTTCCGGTGAGCTGCAGCCGCCCGCGGCCCGGCACCACGCTGACCTCGATCTCCAGCACGTCGCCGCCGACGCTGGTGTATGCCAGACCGGTCGCGACGCCCACCTTGTCCTCGAGCGTGTTCGCCGAGGGGTCGAAGGTCGCGACGCCGAGCATCGCCGGCAGCATCTCCGCGGACACCCGATCCACCGGGGCCGCTACATCCGTCGCGGGCGCGGCGTACGTCTCGATCCGCTCGGCCCGCGCGCGTGCCAGCTTGCGCGACAGCCGCGCGAGGCGCCGCTCCAGCTCGCGCACCCCCGCCTCGCGCGTGTAGCCATGGACGATCGCCGGGATGACCTCCGGCTCGAGCTCCACCGTGGCCGGATCGATTCCGTGCTGCCGGAGCTGTCGCGGCAGCAGGAACTGTCGGGCGATCGCGTACTTCTCGCCGTCCAGGTAACCCGCCAGCCGGATGATCTCCATCCGGTCGCGCAGCGGCTCGGGAATCGTCGCCAGCGAGTTGGCCGTGGTGATGAACAGGACCTGTGAGAGGTCGTAGTCGACCTCGAGATAGTGATCGTTGAAGGTCTTGTTCTGCTCAGGGTCGAGCACCTCCAGCAGCGCAGCGGACGGATCGCCGCGGAGATCGTTCCCCAGCTTGTCGATCTCGTCGAGCAGGATCACCGGGTTGACGGTTTCGGCGCGGCGCATCGCCTGGATCACGCGGCCCGGCATCGCCCCGATGTAGGTGCGGCGGTGACCGCGAATCTCCGCCTCGTCGCGCACCCCACCCAGCGACATCCGCACGAACTTGCGGCCGAGCGCGCGCGCGATCGAGCGTCCGAGCGACGTCTTGCCGACGCCTGGCGGTCCCACGAGACAGAGGATCGGTCCTTCCATCCGCTCCACGAGCGACAGCACGCCGATGTAATCGAGGATGCGATCCTTCACGTCCTCG
>JBBQYZ010000296.1:0-4987 GCA_038208205.1 Gemmatimonadales bacterium
AGGCCTGGTTCTCGACGCGCAGGCGGGTCGGGGGTACCGGCTCGGCACCCTCGTCCTGATTCTTGTTCATGCTGCAAGCGCTCACCAGCGCCGTGAACGCCACCGCCAGCATGAGGGCGAACCGCCCCGCGCGCGTCGACGTCCACTGCCGCCCAACCCTTCGCACTCCACGATTGATCCGCATGGCTCCTCCAGCAGTGCCGGCTCCCGCCGGTCGTAAGGCCTACGACGAAGCGTACTTCACGAAATGGTACCGCGACCCACGTACCCGCGTCCATGCGCCCGATGCGGTCCGCCGGAAGATCCGCCTGGTGGTCTCGGTCACCGAGTACTTCCTAGGGCGCAAGCTCCGGTCCGTCCTGGATGTCGGAGCGGGTGAGGGGGTCTGGGGCGCCCAGATCCGGCGCATGCGACCCGGCATCCGCTACCTCGGCGTCGATCCGAGCCAGTATGCCGTGGGTCGGTACGGACGCCGCCGCAACATCCGGCTCGGCAGCTTCGAGCAGCTCCCGTCCATTCGGCTCGGGCGCGGCTACGACCTCATCGTGTGCGCGGACATGCTCCAGTACATCCCTGACGCTCCGCTCAAGCGTGGCATCCGCCACCTCGCGACGCTCCTCACGGGAATCGCGTTCCTGGAATCGTACACCACAGGCGACGACATGGAAGGCGACCTCGACGACTGGCACCCGCGCAGCAAGGCGCAGTATCGCCGGATCTTCGCCGACGCCGGACTCGAGGCCTGCGGCATCCACTGTTACCTCGCTCGGGAAGTGGCGGTCAATGCGGTGGAGCTCGAGCTCGTGTAAGTCGACCACGTGCCCAGTGGTGGGGATCGGGAGGCACGCCATGAGGCGTCCAGATTTACACACAGAGCTGTCGCCCTTTCTGGACGCAAATATACCGATAAGGCTGGAGACAGACGTATAAGTCCATACAGGACCTCAGCTTGTATTTATCCTTCGACTTGGCGCCGAAGCTGCCTCTACACAAGGCATGCGAAAGGCTGGTTACCTCTCTCCACTTCCCCTGGCGCCGTTGTGCCTCGTAGCTGTCACCAGCTGCACGCAGGCACAGATCACCCAATCCGCCTCGCAGGTTCTGTCGTCGGTGATCCTCGCGGGCGGTTCGTCGTCCTCTACCACGACGACCTCGCGTGGACGCACGGCGCCCCCGGCGGGACGGGTGCTGGGCACAGCGGAGCAATACATCGGCGTGCCGTACAAGTGGGGCGGGACGTCGCCCGAAACGGGGTTCGACTGCTCGGGCTACGTGCGCTACGTGTACGCGCGGCAGGGAGTCCGCCTTCCGCGCACGTCGCGAGAGCAGGCCGGCGCGGGGCAGGACGTCGCGGCGCGTCTGTCCGCACTCCGGGCGGGTGACCTGATGTTGTTCGCGGAGTCGAAGCAACCGATCTCGCACGTCGCCATCTACGCCGGCGGGGGACGGATCATCCATTCCTCCTCGAGCGGAGGCGGCGTGCGCTACGACGTCCTCGATACTCGACGTGGAGCGTGGTACGTGCAGCACATGGTCGCCGCGCGGCGGCTGGCGGTGGACGGCAGGAACGTGGTGCAGGCGCTGGAGCTGCTGAGCCGCCCGAACATGCCGTTCGATCCGCCGGACCACGCGCCGGCACCGAGGTAAGGGGACACGATGGGCCGGCCGATCGTCAGCACTCGACCCACGGAAGGTGAGGTGCACGAGGCAGGTGCAGGACGCTGATCACGACACTTGGACAGCAGTCAGCAGGGCCCGCGCGATCTCGCGCGTCATTCCACTGGAGGGTTCGATGAAGACATTTCGTCACGCAATGTTCATCGGTGGGGCGCTGCTCGCGTCCGCGACCGTCAGCGAGGCGCAGGGCCGCATTGGCACTACCACGTCGGGTCGCGCCGGTGGCACGATGAGTCCGACCGCGTCGGCCTCGAGCCGCTCGATCCCGAGCGGCATGTGCCAGGTCTGGATCAATGGCCTTCCGGCCAACCGCCAGCCTGCGCCGACCGACTGCGCCACGGCGCGCCGCCAGGCGCCCGCGAACTCGCGCGTCATCTATGGCTCGGGCACGACGAGCGGCAGCGTCTACTACCCGAACGGGCAGTACGACCCGCGCTATGATCCCCGCAGCCCGAAGTACGACCCGCGCACCGCGCAGCAACGCAGCGGCCAGTACGGCGGCCAGGCCTACTCGGGCGAGCGCGGTCGCGACAACCGTGAGTGGAAGGCGGAGAAGGAGCGCGAGAAGTACGAGCGCAAGCAGCAGAAGGAGCGTGAAAAGGCCTGGAAGAAGGCGCACAAGGGCAACGGTCGCCACGGCGATGACGACGATGACGATCACCACGACGCCGATCACGACGATGACGATCACCACGACGGCGATCACCGCGACGGCGATCACCGCGACGACGGCCGCTGGGACGGACGCGGCGGCAGGACGTCGAACATTCCACGGGTCGGCACGGTCATCCCACGCACCACGACCACGTCGCGCACCTGTGTCGACGCGAACCGCGACGGCGTCTGCGACATCATGCAGACCGCCCGCGGCTCGAGCCGCCCGTAACGCGGCGGTACGAACGAGAAGCGAGGAGCGGCCGATTCGGCCGCCCCTCGCTTTTTCCGCGCTCCTTCAGCCGACGCGCGAGCGTGCCGGCCTTGCCTAGCGGCGGTTGCCGACGGGGAGGGCAGCGCGCTCGTCCCCGGCGCCCTGCTGCAGCTTGGCCATGAAGCGCTGCGACTCGGAGATGCGCTCGACTTCGATCGCCATCGCTTCCACCGCCTGCTCGATGCGTTGAAGCTGTTGGGCGGTGGCCACGTCGGGCTGCGAGGTCTGGCCGCGCCGCTCGAGCCGTCGGCCCATCGCCCGCGCCAGGGGCCAGCCGATCACCATGACCGCACACATGATGAAGAAGGCGATCGAGATGTCGACCACCTGCGGCGGTATTCCCATCTCGCCGAAGTCGCCAGGGTGGCCCATCACCACGCCCGGCGCCGCGGGGGCGGCCGGTGCGAGCGGCGCGGCGGGAGAAGTCGAGCGCACGATCGTCGTCACGCCGTTCCGATCGGTACTGATCCGGACGTTCTCGCCGCTGCTTCGCACGGCGTCGCGGATCTGCTGGCTTACCTGATCGTTGATCTGCTGCGCCGTTGGGCCCAAACGATCGACGGTGGTAGCCGGGCCCTGCGCCGTGACGATGGTTCGAATGATCGACATGCCGGTCCTCGTGGTCGTTGCCCCGACGTTCGTGCCGGGCCGCTTCCCCCGTACGGGCAGGACGACCTGAAGTTACAGCGCCGGAGGCTCCGCCTCACGTGCCAGCAGGGCCGCCTTCCGCGCGATGCCCCACCGATATCCTCCCAGTCCACCGTCGCCGCGGACGACCCGATGGCAGGGGATCAGCACCGCCACGCGGTTGCTCGCGCAGGCCCGTGCCACCGCCCGCGCGGCCGTGGGCCGGCCGAGCTCCCGGGCGACGGCCTGGTAGCTCCGCGTGGCTCCTTCCGGGATCCGCTGGAGGGCGCGCCACACCTGCCACTGGAAGGCGGTTGCCCGCACGTCGAGCGGCAGCTCGTCCGCGGTCGCACGCCCCTCCACGTGGGCGACGACGGCGTCCACCAGCCGGTCGCGCGCGTCGGTCGCCCGCACCAGCTCCGCCGCGGGCAGCTCCGCGCGGAGTGCGGCCACCAACGCCGCCTCGTCGTCGCCGAGCGACACGCTGCACACCCCCCGCTCGGTGACGGCGACGAGGAGCAGGCCGAGCGCGGTCGGCACGGCGGTGTAGTGGATCGCCACCCCGGTGCCCCGCCGGCGGTAGGCGCCGGGCGTCATGCCGAGCGCTTCGGGGGCCGCCTCATAGACGCGCCGCCCCGACGCGAACCCCGCCTCGTACGTGGCGCTGCTCACCGTCCGGCCATCGCGGAGGGCGCTCTTGAGGGCGCCCACCCTCCGGCGCTCCTGGTACTGCTTGGGCGACAGGCCGACGACGCGCGAGAAGGTACGCTGCAGGTGCGCGGGGCTCACCCCGACCTCACGCGCCAGCCGTGCCAGCGACAGCGGCTCGTCGGTGTGCGCGTCGATGTGGCGCCGCACTCGCTCGGCGAGCGCGAGGTGGTCGGCGGTGCGGGGGCGGGGACGGGACGGCATCATGGTGTGCATCGGGTTCCTCTTGGGGACGCGGTCAAGATCGCGCCGAGGGAGGGAGGCAAGCTATCCGAATGATGCTCGGTGGGGCGAAAGTACGTCGGTCGGTCGGACGTCCCGAATGCCGTCACGCGTTCTTCACCTCCGTCACCAGCTTCTGCAGCGACGCCTTGGCGTCTCCGAACAGCATGCTCGTAGCCGGCGCGTGGAACAGCGCGTTCTCGATCCCGGCGAAGCCGGCGGCCATGCCGCGCTTGAGCACGATCACGCTCTTCGCCCGGTCCACGTCGAGGATCGGCATGCCGTAGATCGGCGACGACTTGTCGGAGCGCGCCGCGGGGTTCACCACGTCGTTCGCGCCGATCACGAGCGCGACGTCCGTCTGCGGGAACTCGCCGTTGATCTCATCCATGTCGAACAGCCGGTCGTACGGCACGTTCGCCTCGGCCAGCAGCACGTTCATGTGGCCCGGCATGCGCCCCGCCACGGGATGTACGGCGTACTTCACCTCGCCGCCGCGTTTCTCGATCAGCTCCGCGAGCTCGCGCACCTGATGCTGCGCCTGCGCCACCGCCATGCCATAGCCGGGCACGATGATCACCCGCTGGGCGTACGCCAGCTGAATCGCCGCGTCCTCCGCCGTCACCGAGCGCACCGGGAGCGAGCTGCCGTCTCCGACGGGGACGGCCGGGGAGTCGCCGCCGAAGGCGCCGAACAGCACGTTGGAGAACGAGCGGTTCATCGCCTTGCTCATCAAGATCGACAACAAAAAGCCGCTCGCGCCATCCAACGCCCCGGCGATAATCAACACGTTGTTGCCCAGCGCAAAACCCGTCGCCGAGGCAG
>JBBQYZ010000297.1:0-4973 GCA_038208205.1 Gemmatimonadales bacterium
GTCTGCGCCGCCTCGCCGGGCCGGTGCGCCTGCGTGAACCACACCTCGCGCTCGGGACCGTGCTCCGCGCGCCATCGTCGGATCCGCCGCTGCAACGTCCGGAGGTGCGTCTCGTCGTAGCGCCCGGGCTGCTTCGCATCCAGCAACTCCAGCACCGTCTGCGCCTCCAGACCGGGCGTCGACGCCAGGATCTCCGTCACCGCCGGCCAGTCCTCCACGAACGGATCCCGCCGCGTCCGCCACCAGCGCGGCTCCTTCAGCTCAGACGGCAGCTTCGCTGCCGCCACGTACCGACGCGCGGTCTTGCGGTCCATGCCCGCCTTCATCCCCGCCTGTCCAATCTGCCCACTCTTGCTCATCTCTTCCATCAATCGCCTCACCTGCGCGTCGCTGACCAATCTCAAGAAGCCATCCTGCTCGTGCTCGAGCAGGACGCCTCGGATCGATCACCGCCGCTGCTTTTGATGGGGCGATGTAGTCGTCGCCGATGGGGCGATGTAATTGTCGCTCAGCAGCTCGACGCCTGCCAAACTCTCTACGAGACACACCGGCTGCTCACGTATCCCCGATCTGACTGCTCGTACCTCCCCGAGGGTCAGCACGAACAGGCGACGGCCGTGCTCGCCGCGGTTGCAGCGAACCTGCCGTCTTTCTCGGTGCGATAGGGAACGCCGACCGAGCTCGTCGGTCGCGAGCCTGGAACGACAAGAAGGTGACCGCGCATCACGCGATCATTCCGACCGCCGTTGCCAAGCCCGACGCGAAGCTCACCGCGGCCGAGCGTGGCGTCTACGAGCTCGTCGCGCGCCGCTACCTGGCGCAGTTCCATCCGTCCTTCGAGTTCCACGAGACCAAGATCGAGATCCGCGTCGGCGACGAGCTCTTTCGCGCGAGCGGTCGCGAGACCGTTGTCGTGGGCTGGCGTGCTGTCGTCGAGGAGCCTGCCGAGGTTCCGGCGGCCGATGATCGGAACGGCGCCGACGAAGCGAGCCTCCAGCCTCTCCCCGTCCTGCAGGACGGGGAAAGCATCAGGTGCGACGACGTCACGATCGCCGAGAAGCGCACGACGCCGCCCAAGCGCTTCACCGACTCGACGCTCATCGAGGCGATGACGGGCATCGCTCGCTTCGTGGATGATCCGAAGATCAAGCGGCTCTTGCGCGAGACGGACGGCATCGGCACGCCCGCGACGCAGGCCCAGATCATCGAGATGCTGTTCGATCGCCGATTCATCGAGAAGCAGGGTCGACAGATCCGCTCGACGGCGGTGGGGCGTGCGCTGATCCAGACCTTGCCCGAGATCGCGACCCGGCCCGATATGACCGCCCTGTGGGAGGCGGCCATGCGTCGCATCTCCGAGGGGCAAATGCCTCTCGGCACCTTCCTGGGTGGCGTCCTCGATCAGCTGCGGCAGCTCGTCGCCTCGGGCCGCGCGCAACGCGCGCTCGCCGTGCCGGTCGCGTCTCCGACGGGCGCTTCTTCACCCGTTGCTGCTCGCCCCAGACGGTCACGACCGTCGCGCACCGGCCGGCGGGAGGACAGGCGTGGCCGATGAGCGTCCTCGACGAGAAGGAGCTTTTGCTCTTGATCACCCAGGCGGTTCGCCAGGTGGTTCGTGAGGAGCTGGCGAAAGCTCCTGCGCGCAGCGAGTACGTTTCGGTCCAGGATGCTGCGGCGATCACCGACGTGATTCCGGGCACCATCCGCTCCTGGATCGACGCCGGCAGGCTCGGGCGATACCAGGCGGGCCGTCATGTCAGGGTGAAGCGCTCGGAGCTCGACGCGCTCCTCGGCACGCCGAGCTCGGTCGAACGAAAGCCGAGCCCAGAAGAGCTCGCACTGGCAGCGTTTCGCCGAAAATCTGCGGCAAACGACGTGTAAGATCATTCCTTGGGCGCCGGCAGCGACCCCTGCCGTTCTGAAGGAGAAAGAACACATGGGAGTCTATGCGCGCGGCACGCGTCTGTGGATCCGGTACAAGGACGAGAAGGGCGAGTGGATCAACGAGCGCACCGGCTACGCCGTCGGTGAGGAGGACAAGGCGGGCCGCTACTTCGCGCGCCTCGACTCGCTCGCTCGCGAAGCTGAGAAGTCGCAGAAGACACGAGCCACGGGCAAGGGCGCATCCCTCACGCTCGAGGACTTCATCGAGCGATGGCTCGAAGAGAGGAAGGGGTTGTCGCTCGCGTCGTGGTCGGACGATGCGAACCGTCTGCGGAAGCACGTCGTTCCGCTCATCGGCAAGATCGAGCTGCGCGCCGTCCAGCCTCTGAACATCAAGGACGTGATCCTCCACCACCGGAAGGAAAACAAGCTCGCGCCGCGCACGATCCGCCACGTGTTCGCGACGATGTCGATCATGTTCAGCGACGCGGTCGCCGATCAGCACATCCAGATCTCCCCGTGTGTGGTCCGCAAGGGCGTGTTGCCGAAGAAGGTCGACAAGGATCCGGACTGGCGCGCGACGGCCATCTACGACAGATCCGAGATCGAGAAGCTCATCTCCGATCCGAAGGTGCTCGAGGATCGGCGCGTGCTCTATGCCCTGAAGGCCCTTGCCGGGCTACGCCACGGTGAGGCCGCGCGCCTGCGCTGGACGCACTTCAACGCGCAGCTCGAGCCCCTCGCGGGGCTCAATCTTGGCAAGACCAAGACGGGCGTGCCTCGCAGCATCCCGGTGCATCCGGCTCTTCATGCCGCGCTCATCGAGTGGAAAACGGCCGGGTGGGAACGCATCTTGGGCCGACAACCGACGGAGACCGATCTGATCGTGCCGACTCGTAACTTCACGATGCGAGAGAGCCCGGAGTCGCAGCAGGCGCTCCACGCGGATCTCAAGCTCCTCGGCCTACGCGCGCGTCGCGGACACGATCTGCGTCGCACCTTCATCACGCTCGCGCAGGTGGACGGCGCGCGGAGAGAGGTGCTCGAAGCGATCTCGCACGGGCCTCGCGGTGACATCGTCAGCGTGTACACGACCTTCCCGTGGCCGGTCCTCTGCGAGGCGATCGGCAGGTTGAAGATCCGCTGGGGTCGGCCAGATCTTCCGGCCTTCGACCCCGCGATCCGTTACACCGCCGTTACAGGCGAGGAAAACGCACGGAATCGTTGGACTAAGAAAGCGACCCCAGCGGGATTCGAAACGGAAGTAGAACCGAACCGTTTACGCCGATTTGCAAAGCAGTGGCGCAAGGTTAGGAGTTCCGTTGGGGTCCGGTGAGATCAGTTGGAGGCCGTAAAACTCGGTACGTTTTGGCCCGGGATTGGCCCAAGCGACTCGGACGCGCTTGTCAGGATACCAACCCGCTGGGGTCGGCGGCCCTTCCTATCTTCCTGCCACCGCCTTCGGCTTGGGCTTCTTGGCGGGCGCGCGGGAAGGCGCGCGCCGTGGGAGGAGTCGCATCTCCAATTCGGCCCCGAGCGCGGCCGCCGCGCGGGATACGGAGTCGATGGTCATCGTCGGCTCAGTCGAGTCGAGGAGCGAGTGAACGGCCATCCGGCTGGTCCCCATGCGCCGAGCCATCTCGGAGATCGATATGTTGCCCGCTTGGCGCGCCTCCTCGAGTTGTCGCGCGAGCACCTTTTTTCGCGTGAGAAGCTTGACCTCCTCGAGCTCGCCGAGCTCTTCGAACATCGAGTCCAAGCTGGATCCAATCCGTGCTTTGTTCATGGTGTCATGACCTCCTTCTGACGGCGGCGGGCCAGTTCGATCTCGGCCACGGGCGTCTTCTGCGTTTTCTTCTGGAACCCGTGCAGCAGTACCATCGTCCCCCCGACGATGATGAAGAGCACTCGGAACTGATCGCCTCTATGAGACGTTCGAACTTCGTAGAGGCCATCGCCGAAGCCGTCCACGTAGGGCTTGCCCAGCGGCCAGCCATGCTGAACGTTTCGGATGTCTCCACCGATCTCTTTGCGGACCTCGGCGGGCAGCGACAGCAACCAATCGCGCGCCGGCTCGGTGCCGCCTGGCGTCCGGTAGAATCCGATAGGCAGCCCCACCGCGCTCGACATGATGGAGTGTACTGTTTACAGTACATGACGTCAACGCCTTTCCAGATCACCCTATGGCCGTCTCTTCCAGCATCAAGCTCAAGCCTGCAGATCCGTTCGATCTGATCCGGTGGCTCGCTCGCAGCCAGAGCGATCCGCGGAAGGCGACGGCGGAGCTGGTCCAGAACTCCCTGGACGCGAACGCTCGACATGTGTGGATCGAGCGGCGGCGCGTTCGGCGAGCACCGGCGCTGATCATCCGCGACGACGGCGATGGGATCGTCCCGGAGATGCCGCGCGACGAAGCGCTGCGCACGCTCGCGACGAACATCGGACACTCGCGCAAGCGAGGGTTGTCGCCGCGCGAGCGTCATGACCAGGTCGTGGCTGGGAAGTACGGCATCGGCCTGCTCGGGTTCTGGTCCATCGGTCACCGCATGGATATCCGATCGCGCATGGGCGGCGGGGACGTGTGGGTGCTCCGCATGGTCGAGGATCAGGAACGGGCCGAGTTGCTTCGAGACCGAATGGCGTTCGAGACGGCCGACACGTTCACGGAGGTCATCATTTCCGAGCTGCACGAGTCGGCGCAGCGCGTGCTGACGGGGAGGCGCCTCAATGACTATCTCGGCTCCGAGCTTCGCGGAATGCTCGTATCCACGTCGGCGCATTTGGAGATCCACGACGGGCTTTCGCGGGGACTGGCCGAACGACGGTTCGTGGTGGTGCCGAGACGTTTTGTCGGCGAGCGGCTCGCCGTGCCCGACTCCGCGATCGTGGAAGGCTACGCGCCTGCGAAGGTCGAGCTCTATCTGGCCCGTGGCGCCGATCGGTCGGCTATCGAAGTGAGCTGCGCGGGGACGCTGGTCGCGGATGATGCCGGTGAGTTGCGAGCACAGGGGATGGACCGCTCGCCTTGGGTGGGTCGCGGCCTCACCGGCCTCATCGAGTTCCCCTCGTTTCAGGTTCCTCCTGGGACG
>JBBQYZ010000298.1:0-4966 GCA_038208205.1 Gemmatimonadales bacterium
AAGATCCCCGACGGATGGAAGACCAAGTACCTCGGCGCCGCCTACGCCGCGCGCGTATCGGCACTCTCGCTCAACGAGAACGTGCTCTGGGTCGTGGTGCAGCCGGACGGCGGACGAGCCAACGTCACCCTCGAGCCGGCGACGTCCACGGTGCAGCTGAACAACACGGTCCGCCTCACGCGGGGCAGCGGTGGGCGCATCGTCGCTCGCCAGCGCAACGACGGCTCCATCGACGTCAGTGGGACCGTCGGCGCCAACAGTGGCCCGCTGCGCTATTCGCTCGTCATGCCCGATCCCGCACCCTACACCGCCGGCGCGCTGCGGGCAGCGCTGCAGACCGCGGGGGTGACGGTAGACGGCGAGGTCCGTCCGGGCAAGACGCCGGCATCGGCACAGAAGGTCGCGGCATTCGCGTCGCCCCCCCTGTCGCGGATCGTCTCGGAGATGAACCGCGAGAGTATCAACGTCGTGGCCGAGCTGCTGTATCGCGACGCCGCGCGCGCGAGCGCCCCCAACGGCGTGGCCTCCGCCGACGCGGGACTCGCCAACCTGCGCGACTTCCTGACGAAAAAGGTCGGCGCCAGCGCCGACGCGATCAAGGTGTCCGACGGGTCGGGGCTCTCGACCTTCGACTACATGACGCCGCGCACGATGATCCAGCTCCTGAGCTACGCGCACCGCGGTCCGTGGTCGTCAGCGTTCCACGGCTCCCTGCCGGTGGCGGGTGAATCCGAGTTGCTCCGCCGACGTATGCGAGCCACGCCCGCGCAGGGCAACCTCCACGCGAAGACCGGCACCACCGACACCGTGATCGGCCTCGGGGGCTACGTGACGGCCAAGGACGGCGAGATCATCGCCTTCTCGTTTCTCTACAACGGCAACGACCGGTGGAACGCGAAGTCGACGATGGACTCGATGGGCGCGACGCTGGCGAATTTCGTGAGAGAGTAGGTCAGTAGGTCGGTAGGTGCGTTGGTCGGGACGTCATGGCAGAAGGGCACACCGAGCGAATCCGGTGTGCCCTTCGCAGTCCTGACCTGCCGACGAACCCACCTACCGACCTACTGCGTCTCCACGACGTTCATCCCTCGCTTCCGCAGCTCGTCGATGTACGCCCTGGCCGGCATGCATTCGTCGGGGGTCCACACGCCCGCCGGGCCGACCTCGCCCCGCGCTTGCATCTGGCTGGTGATCGATAGCGAGTAGCCGGTCGTGCGCATCATGGCGCTGATTCCGTGCGCCTCGTCGTAGTGGTCGATGAGGTCGAACTGCCGCATCGCCGCCTTGCCACCACTGGCGCCGCTCACCGTGACCCGCAGCGCGAGCAGGTCCCTGCCCTTCGGCTTGGTCAGCCGAGGACCTACGACGCTGACGAACAGGTCGCGCGGTGCCACCTTCGATCCCTTCACATCCACCGGATCCAGGTCGAGCAGGCCGAGCTCGCGGATGGTCTCCATCTTCTCGGCGTGGCCGGGATAGCGGAGCGTCTTGTACTCCATCGTCGGGATCTTGCCCTCGTATCGCCACGCCATCGTGGACAGTCCACCGGCCGTATGAAAGGCCTCCAGGTCGCCCACCGGTTTCGGGAAGCCGACGGTCTCGCGCTCCGAGAGCGCAGTCACCTGGGCGCGCTTGCCGTCGCGCACCACCCATGAGAGGGTCGTGTAGTAGTCGAGCACTCCCTCGAGGGAATACACGATCTGGTAGTTGAGCGGCGGCTCCGGCTGCTGCGGGAGGCCGCCGACGTAGATCCGGACGGAGTCCACCGTCTCGAGCTGACTGATACCGTACTGCGCCAGGATGTTCACCATGCCCGGCGCCACGCCGCAGTCGGGAACCACGGTGATCCCCTTCGCCTTCGCGCGGGAGGCGAGTTCCTTCTGCTGGAAGACGATCTCGGTATTACCTCCAAGATCGCAGAAGTGCACCCCCGCCTCGACCGCGCACTCGGCGAGCGGCAGGTTGAAATAGTACGGGATCGCGCTCATGACCGCGTCGCACTCGCGCATCACCGCCAGCACGGCCTCACGATCGCGGACGTCGAGCGGGGTGGGCAGGAGTCGTGGCCCCGACAGCGGCGCGAGGAATGGCGGCAGGTGGTCGAACCGCAGGTCGGCGAGCCGGACCTGGGTCACCTCCGGATTCTGCAGCAGGTCATACGCGCACGCCGAGCCTTGCAGCCCCGCGCCGAGGACGAGCATTCGCATCAGGGCAATTCTCCGTGGCAGTCGTGTGGGAGCGCAGCGCCCAAATCTAACCGCGCGACGCCGCCGCGGAGAGCCCGCGAAATTCCCGAGCGGGCGGTCGCGCACGAACCCTGCGGAGCACCGTCGCCATGACCACCACACACACCGCGTCCACGACCGACGACTGGCAGGCCCATCTCGTGGAGGACGACGCCGGCGTCGAGCGCATCGTCCGCGGCACGAAGCGCGTCGCCGTGCTCGGGATCAAGACCCCAGACTCGGGGCAGCCGGCCTACTACGTCCCCCAGTACGCGCAACGCGCCGGCTACGAGGTCGTGCCCGTGCCGGTCTACTACCCGGAGGTCACGGAGATCCTCGGCGAGCGCGTTTATCGCACCGTCGCCGCGGTGCCGGGGCCGGTCGACATGGTCAACGTCTTTCGCCGGCCGAAAGACATCGATGCCCACGTCGACGACATCCTCGCCAAGCGTCCGGCGACTGTGTGGTTTCAGCTGGGGATCCGAAACCCGGCCGCGGCGGAGCGGTTGGCGCGCGCGGGAATCGACGTGGTCCAGGACCGCTGTCTCCTGGTCGAGCTGCGCAACGCGGGGCTCTGAGCCGAGCTTGGGACGACGATCGGTCGCCCCGTCACCTCACCGGACCACCAGCACCCCGTGCGGCAGGTCCAATTGCCACCACTGCGCGTCGAGCTCGCGCAGCGCGGCGGGCAGCGAGACCGATCGTCCCGACGTCATCAGCACCCGAATCTCTCGCGCGTCCCGCAGCACCGGGTATCGCTGGCCCGCGGTCTTCGTTGCCGATCGGGCATCGGCATGCAGCGTCAGTCGACCGGTCGCCGCGTCGAGTGCGGGAAGGAACGCCTCGATCAGCTCGACGCCGACTCGCGGCGTCCGGGTGTCGAGGCTGTCGGTGCCGATCGCGCGCATCACGACGTCGGCCCAGATCGTGTCGCGGTAGCCGGCGCGCGACGTGCCGCGGCGCGCGCCACGCGATCCGCCGCGCGGGAACGGCATCCGTACGAGCGCCATCGAGTCGCGAGGGGTTCGCACGGCAACGATCGAATCGCCCTCCAGCGTGGCGATTCGACGCCACTCCAGCACCGCACGCCACGGCTTGAGCAGCGAGCCGGCGAGCGAGGTATCCAATCCGAAGTTGAGTGCCTCCTCGATCAGGATCGTCCCTGGCAGCACGGCTCCCTTCATGGCGAGGAAGCGGCCGAGCGCCGCACGCGGGATCGGGTCGCGCGGACGGATGCGCGACTGTGCGTAGTACGCCTCCTCCGCTTGCGGCCAGAGCCCGGCGTCGAGCAGTGCATCGGCGCGGCTTCGCGGCAGCACCGGGCGGCCGGGGCGTGAGAGCTGTGCCGACAGAGGTGCCGCCACGACGAGAGCGGTGGCGAGCGCGATGGCGAGCGTCTGGTGCGAGAGGCGGGTCATAACAGTCCGATGCGCGCGAGGAGAACGGCGTCCGGATCGAAGACGATCGAGACCGGCCTCACGGCAAATCGACCGGGGAGGGGGACCGTGGCGCGTGCCTCGGCGGGAACCACGACGTCGAGCCGGCGCTGGACTCCGCCCTGGTCGGTCACGAGCACGCTGAGCGGCATCTCGTACGCCGGCCCGTCCTGCAGCACCACGAGCGTCACCGCTCCAGACAGCGGATCGTGGGCCCATCCGATCGCGGGCGCAGCAACGCCCGGGCGTCGTAGCCATTGCTCGAAGAAAGCGCCGAGCGATTGACCGGACGACTGCTCGAGGGCCAGGCGCAGATCGTCAGTGAGCGCGTTGCCATCGCGGTGCGCCGCGTAGTACGACCGCACCCCGCCGAAGAAGGCACTGTCGCCGAGGCGGCGGTGCAGCATGTACAGCACGTAGCCACCCTTCTGGTAGCTATTCGTGTTGAGCAGCTCGAGGAGGTCGGTCTGTGCGGTGTCGAGCACCGGCCGCCGCGCCACGACGGAGTCCGCGAGCACCTTGGCGCGGATCGCGCGCAGCTCGGCCGAGTAGGCCGAGTCGCCGCGCGACTCGCGGGTCCAGAGCGCCGCGAAGTACGTCGCGAACCCTTCGGACAGCCAGAGGTGTCCCCACTCGCGCTCCGTCACCGCGTCGCCGAACCACTGGTGCGCCGTCTCGTGCGCGATCAGTCCCTCCGTCATGCGGTGCGAGGGGAACAGGTCGTTCGCGTAGAAGATCGCGCTCGCGTTCTCCATTCCCCCGAAGCGCGTGGCGGACTGCAGGTGCGCCAGCTTCTCGTATGGAAACGGTCCCACCAGCCGCTCGAACAGGGCGACGATCGGGCCTGCCGCCGCGAATGGCCCGGGGATGTAGTCGCGGTTCTCCGGACTGACGTAGACCGACTGTGCGACGCAGGGCGCCGCCGTCGGCGCGCAGGGGCCCGTGGCGAGATCGACCCGCGCCAGGTCGCCCGCGCCGATCACCATCACGTACGTCGGCACCGGGTGCGACTCGCGCCAGCGCGTCTCCACCTGGCCGGCGGCGCGCCCGCCGAGGCGGCGCGTGCCGAGGAGCACGCCGTTGGCCACGACGGTGCGCGATGCGGGCGCCGTCACTGTCCAACTCACCGTCGCCTTGTCGCTCGGGTGATCGACCGTCGGCAGCCACTGCCGCGCGCGGTCCGGCCAGTTGTCGCCGAACCAGGTCCAGCGTCGGCCGGGGGGGGGAAGGCCCAACCCAAAACCGCGGACCCAAACAAAAGTACCCACCCCCACACACAACCAAAGAACCCGAACAGCCCCCCCC
>JBBQYZ010000299.1:0-4962 GCA_038208205.1 Gemmatimonadales bacterium
GGAAGTTCAGCGCTCGCAGGTTGGGAAGCTCATAGCGCTCGACGTCGCCGGTGATGACGCCGGCGAAGTGGGCGCGCACCCGATCGAGGGTGAGCTGCTCGGCGATCAACGCGTACCACTCCGGCTTGAGCGCGATCACGCCGACGTTGGCGGTGTCGCCCTTGTCGCCGGAGCGGGCGTGCGCGATGTCGACCAGGCGGACTTTCACGACAGCACCTCCACTCTGGTCTGAACGACGGCCTTGTCCACCAGCGCGGGCCAGTACGCCACGATCTCCTCCACCTTGGGCCGACCGCCGGCGAACCCCGTCACGCTCGGCGGACCATTCAGCACCAGCGGAGCAATCTCGCGCGTGAAGCGCTCCACCGTCTTCCGATCGGGCGAACGGACGCCGACACGGAGCTGCACTTCGGGTGCCTCGCCGGCGCGCGGCGCGAGGGGACCATGCGCCGCGGAGACGCCGACGAACTCGGTGAGCAGCTGGTCGAACGCGAGGCCCATGCGATCGAGCCGCTCGCGCAGTACGCGGTCGGCGAGCTGCGCCTTCTCCAGGGCGTCCGGCCAGGCGTACACCAGTGTGCCGACCGCCTTGAAGCCGGCGCGGTACGCGATCGACACCTTGAGCTTGTCCGTGGCGGGCCGGCCCTTGATTCCGAACACCCGCACGCGATCGATGCCGTCGTCGGCGAGGTGGATGGTCGTGAAGTCGGCGACGACGTCCGGGGTGATGTAGCTGTGCGGGTCGCCCATCTCGTACACGCACTGCTCGGTGACCGAGGGCACGCTGATGCGGCCGCCGGTGTTCGGGTGCTTGACGATGGTGAAAGTGCCGTCCGCCCTGGCTTCGACGATCGGATATCCGATGTTGGCGAGGTCGGGGATGTTGCGCCAGTCGTGCAGGCAGTTGCCGCCGGAGCACTGCGCGCCGCACTCGATGATGTGACCGGCGATGATCCCCGCCGCGAGCTTGTCCCACTCGGTCGCGCCCCAGCCGAACTCGTGGCGCAGCGGCGCCATCGTCAGCGCCGTGTCGGTGGAGCGGCCGGTGACGACGACGTTGGCGCCACGGGCCAGCGCCTCGACGATCGGCGTGGAGCCGATGTACGCGTTGGCCGAGAGCACGCGGTCGCGCACGCTGCTGAGCGGCGCACCGGTCTCCATGTGCGTCAGGGGATGCCCTGAGTCGATCAGCTCGTCGATGCGAGGCAGGAGGTCGTCGCCGGTGACGACGCCGACGTTCACCTTCCCGGTGGCGCCGCCCGCTCTCGCCACCTCGAGCACGGCCCTGGCGCACGACAATGGATTCACGCCGCCCGCGTTGGCGATGACCTTGACTCCGCGCTCGGCCACAGCTGGCAGTACGCTCTCCATCGCGCCGATGAAGTCGCGCGCGTAGCCCATCGCCGGATCGCGCTCCTTCTGCTTCTGCAGGATGGACATCGTGACTTCGGCCAGGTAGTCGAGCATCAGATAGTCGACCGGACCGCCCTCGACCTGACGGCGCGGCGCATCGAGCCAGTCACCCCAGAACCCCTGGCCCGAGGCGACGCGAACGATGCGAGTGCTATCGGGAGAGCGGCTCATACGATTCGGTCGGAGGAAGGACGAAGGGGCCGAGGTGCGGGCCAGGGTTCGAGAGTGCCGCGCGAAGGGCGAGCGACAGCACCTCGCGCGTCTCCTCCGGGTACACGATGGTGTCGACGTAGCCGCGCGCCGCGGCGTAGCGGGCGTCGAGCTGCTGCTCGTAGTCGGCGCGCATCTCGTCGACAGCACGCTGGGTGTCGGGGTCGAGCGGCTGTTTCGCGGCGGCGGCCTTCGCGATGGCGGGTCCGTGCACGGCCTGGACCGCGCTCTCACCCTCCATGACAGCCATGCGACCCGTGGGCCACGAGAAGATGAAGTCCGGATCGAACCCCTGACCGGCCATCGCGTAGTAGCCCGCGCCCGAGGCGTGATTCACCGTGAGCACCAGCTTGGGCACGCGCGCCGTGGCCATCGCCTCGACGAAGCGCGCGCCGGAGCGGATGACGCCCGCGTGCTCGGATTCGGGGCCCACCATGAAGCCCGACACGTCCTGGACGAACAGCAGCGGAATGCGCTGTCGATCGCAGCGCTCGATGAAGAACGCGACCTTCTCCGCGCTCTCGGCGTAGACGATGCCGCCGAATCGCGGCTTCTCATCCGGGCGTCCCTTGATCAAGCCACGTTGGTTGGCGATCACGCCGACGGCGATCCCGTCGATGCGGGCGTCGCCGCAGATCATCTCGCGGGCGAGGCCCTCCTGGAACTCATCGAGCCGTCCAGCGTCGACGATCGCCGCGAGGATCGCGTGCATGTCGTACGACATCCGGTGGTCGCCCGGCAGGAGGTCGTAGAGTGAATGGTTCGCAGGCAGGTCCGCAGGCAGGTCGTGCCGACCTACCGACGTACCGACGGACTCACCTACGGGTCCTCCCAGCGGGAGGACCCCCAACAGCTCCCGCAGCTTCTCCAGACAGGCGCGATCATCGTCCACGGCATAATGCGCCACGCCGCTGATCTGGGTGTGGGTGAGCGCGCCGCCGAGCGACTCGCCGTCGATCGTCTGGCCCGTCGCACCCTTCACCAGATTCGGGCCGCCGAGCCCCATGAACGACGAGCCCTTCACCATCACGATGAGATCCGACAGCGCGGGCAGATAGGCGCCGCCGGCGATGCACTGCCCCATCACGGCAGCGAGCTGCGGCACGTGCAGATACCGCCGCATGATCGAGTTGTAGTAGAAGATCCGGCTCGCGCCGTACTGCCCCGGGAAAACGCCTCCCTGGTAGGGAAGGTTCACGCCGGCCGAGTCGACGAGGTAGACGATGGGGATCCGGCACCGCATGGCCACTTCCTGGGCACGTAGGATCTTGCGAATCGTCTCGGGCCACCAGGAGCCGGCTTTCACCGTTGCGTCGTTCGCTACCACCACGACCGGGCGACCGTGCACCGTTCCGAGGCCCGTCACGACGCCCGCCGCTGGCGCCTGGCCCTCGTACCGGTCGTACGCCACGAGGAGGCCGAGCTCGATGAACCGCGCGTGCTCGTCGCAGAGGCCGGCCACACGCTCGCGCGCGGTGAGCTTTCCCTGCGCGTGCTGGCGTTCGATCTTGTCGGCGCCCCCACCGAGGCGCAAGCGAGTCTCGAGCGTGCGCAGCTCGGCGCTCAGCTCACGGAGCCGGCTCGTCACGGGCGGATCACAGGCCGATCACGCCTGCTGATGCGACTGCTGCTCGGCGAACCAGGCCCGGATATATTCGATCAGCTCGGTCGTCGGCGTGCCCGGGCCGAACAGCCGGCCCGTGCCCATCGCGTGGAGGGCGTCCATGTCTTCCCGGGGGATGATTCCGCCGCCCGTGATCAGGACATCGTCGCGCCCCTGCTCCTTGAGCAGGGCGAGCACACGGGGAAATAGAGTCATGTGCGCACCGCTGAGGATCGATAGCCCCACCACGTCGACGTCTTCCTGCACGGCGGCAGTGGCGATCATCTCCGGGGTCTGGTGCAGTCCCGTGTAGATGACTTCCATGCCGGCATCACGCAGTGCCGCGGCGACGACCTTGGCTCCCCGGTCGTGACCGTCGAGGCCAGGCTTCGCTACCAGTACTCGAATGGGGCGCATGGACCTCAAGCTAGCGGGCGCGTTGGCGGCGCGGCAACTCGCGGCGGCGGGCGACGAGCAGCATCTCGCCCGCGCGGCGCGTGAGGGGTCGATCGCGAAAGCCGTCGAACGCCTCCTCCACGACGAGACCTGCGGCGAGACATAGCTCGGCCAGGCGCGTGGCCGTGTACAGACGGATCCGGTGCTGCCGCGTGCCACTGCCCGATGGGCCCTCCCAATTGGTGCGGATCGTGAGGACTCCCGAGAGGCAATCGAACGTGCGCTCATGGCCGATCATCGTCCCGTCGTCCGCCTTCCACCAGTCGCGGTTCAGGAAGCTCGTCATCACGCCGTCCCGGCTGCCGCCGTGCCACACCAGCGTGCCGCCGGGGGCGAGGACCCGTGCGAACTCGCCGATCACGCGTGCGTCGTCAGCCGGATCGGTGAAGAAGCCGAAGGAGGTGAAGAGACACGCCACCGCGTCGAAGCGGCCCGTCCACCGTACTGGCAGCGTCCGCATGTCGCCGCGCGTGTACTTCAGCCTCGGTCCAGTCCCCCTCTCGCGTGCCCGATCCAGCAGATGCTGCGAGTAATCCAGTCCATCCACCCGAAAGCCGGCCTCGGCGAGCAAGTGCGCGTGTCGACCCTGTCCGCACGGGACGTCGAGGAGGCGCGCACCGCTCGGCAGCGCGAGCACCTCGATCAGCCGCCCGACCTGCTGACGGTCGCGTACGACGTCGAAGACCGGCTGATACTCGAGCAGGTAGGACGCATCGAAGTACGTGGCCCACCAGTCGGTGTCCGGCTGGCTGCTTTCGCGTTGCTTCAAGTCATCAGCGGTGCACGTGGAACGAACGAGGGGGATGCATCGAGCCCGGGGTCGGCCACTCTAGAAGAACACCGGCTCCTTGTAGGCCCCGAACACGTCCTCGAGCGCTCGGCGGATCTCGAACAGCGTGCAGTACGCACGCGCGCAGTCGAGGATGTGCGGGAAGACGTTCTCGGTTCCGCGGGCGGCCTGACGCAGCTTGTCGAGACGGTCGGTGCAGAGCGCAGCGTCACGCTCGGCACGGACCGTCGCGAGCCGCTCGTGCTGTTCGCGCTCGACCTTCTCGCCGATGCGCAGCAGGGGAATGTCGAGTGCCTCTTCGTCGGTCACGAACTCGTTCACGCCGACGATGACCCGGCGATGCTGCTCGATCTCCCATTGCTGCCGAGCGGCGGACTCGTGAATCTTTCGCTGGAACCAGCCCTGTTCGAGCCCTGCGACCACCCCACCCTGTGCGTCGATCTCAGTGAACAATGCCTCGGCGTCAGCCTCGAGCTGGTCGGTGAGCGCC
>JBBQYZ010000300.1:0-4934 GCA_038208205.1 Gemmatimonadales bacterium
GTCTACGGCGCGACGGGGGCGACGGGACTGCACGAGATCAGGATGCGCGTGCTCGACCACGGCCTTGCGACGAGCCCGATCCTCCTGCTCGGCATCGCGATGCTCCTCGTCGGGTTCGGATTCAAGGTCTCGACGGTGCCCTTCCACATGTGGGCACCTGACGTCTACGATGGAGCGCCCAACCCGATCACGGCGTACATGGCCGCCACGGTGAAGACGGCCGCCTTCGCCGCCTTCCTGCGCGTATGGCTCGAGGCCTTCTCCGGCGAGCTCGCGAGCTGGCATCGTGCCGTGGTCGGTCTCGCGATCGCGACGATGATCATCGGCAACGCCATCGGTCTGCAGCAGCGCAACCTGAAGCGGCTGCTCGCCTACTCGTCGATCGCCCACGCGGGTTTCATCCTGGTGGCGATCGCGACCGGCACGGCCCAGGGCGCGTCGGCGATGCTCTTCTACCTGCTCGCGTACAGCCTGGCGACCTTCGGCGCGTTTGCCGTCCTGATCGTGATGTCCCGCGGCGACGCGGCAGTGACGACCGATGACCTGAGCGGCCTTTGGACCGTTCGCCCCTGGCTCGCGGTGGCAATGACGGTCTTCATGCTGGCGTTGATGGGCTTTCCCGTGTTTGGCGGCGCCGGCTTCCTGGCCAAGTGGTACATCCTCAAGGCCGCGCTCCAGGCGCCGGAGCCGCAGACCGCGCTCTCGATCGTGTTGGTGCTCACCACCGTCATCTCGGCCGGATATTACCTGTACGTCATCATGGTGATGTTCATGCGCGATCGGGCGGTCGACGCGCCGGTCGTGCCGCGGACGCGCTCGTGGACCCGCTTCGTCATGGTGGCGACCGCCGCGGCGCTCCTCATCCTTGGCGTCGCCCCCGACTACGCCGTCCGCTATGCCTCGGTCGGGCTGCCGATCGTGACCGCTCCTGGCGACGTGACCGCTGCCGTGCCGGCCCCGCGCACCGCGCGCGTCCCCTGAAATCGGTGCGCCCTTCCGGCGCACCCGCTACCGCTCCTTCCCGCACGATGACCATTGTAGCAGGCATCTTCCGCCAGTACGACATCCGTGGTGTCGTGGGCATCGACCTCACCGACGAGGTGGCCCGCGCACTGGGTGGCGCCTACGCGGCGCTCATGCGCGACCGCGGGGTCCGGGGCGCGGTTGCCGTGGGGCGCGACAACCGCCCGAGCGGGTCGGCACTGCGCGATGCGCTGGTGGAGGGGCTCACCGGGGCGGGGATCGACGTCGTTGACGTGGGCGTGGTGCCGACGCCGCTGCTCTACTGGAGCCTGCACCATCTCGACGTCATCGGCGGCATCCAGATCACCGGCTCCCACAATCCCCCCGAGTACAACGGATTCAAGCTCTGTCTCGGCACCGAGTCGTTGCACGGCCACGATCTCCAGGAGCTGCTGGCATTCATCCGCGCAGGTGCCGCACCGGAGGGCCGGGGGACCGTGCGACACGAATCGGTCATCGACCGGTACGTGGCGGACGTCGCGGCGAGGATCGGTACGCTTTCCCGACCCATGAAGGTGGTGTACGACTGCGGCAATGGCGCTGGTGCGCTCGTGGCGCCGCAGCTCATGCGCGCCATCGGCCTCGATGCCGTGGGCTTGTTCACGGAGAGCGACGGTCGTTTCCCCAATCATCACCCGGACCCGACTGTGCCGGAGAACCTCGAGGACTTGATCGCGGCAGTCAGGCGCGAGAGGGCAGAGATTGGGGTCGCCTTCGACGGTGACGCCGATCGCATCGGCATGGTCGACGGAGAGGGCCGCATCGTCTGGGGGGACCACATACTCATCCTGTACGCGCGCGACGTTCTCGCGCGCACCGGGAAGGGACAGCCGATCATCTTCGACGTGAAGTGCAGCCAGGCGCTCCCGGACGAGATCGAAAAGGCCGGCGGCAAGCCCGTGATGTGGAAGACCGGTCACTCGCTCATCAAGGACAAGATGAAGGAGCTCCGAGCGCCGCTCGCCGGGGAGATGTCGGGACACATGTTCTTCGGGGAAGGATTCTACGGACACGACGATGCGCTGTACGGCGCCGCGCGCCTCTTCCGCATCGTCGCCGATTCCGGGCGCACGGTGCGGGAGTTGCTCGCCGATGTTCCGGCGTTCATCAGCACGCCGGAGATTCGCGTCGACTGCGCCGACGAGCTCAAGTTCGATCTCGTGCAACGGGCCGTCGCGCATTTCCGGGCTGGCTACGACGTGAACGACGTCGATGGCGTGCGCGTCCAGTTCGGCGACGGTTGGGGCCTCATCCGCGCGTCCAACACCCAGCCGATCATCGTCACGCGATTTGAAGCGCGCTCGACGGCACGGCTGCACGAGATTCGCGGCATTATGGAGGGCTGGCTACGGGAGCAGGGGCTCTCCGTCTGACGTGAGTCGACGGCGCCTCCTCCTCAGCGCGCTCGTCGTCGCGGCACTGCTCCTCCTGGTCGGGCGCTGGGCCGCCACCCTCTACACCGATTTTCTCTGGTACGACGCCCTCGGGGCCTCCGAGGTGTTCGGCGCGCGGATCGAGACGACAATTTTCCTGGATCTCGCGGCGTTCACCGCGGCCTGGATGTTCGCGTTCGCGAACCTGTACGCAGTGCGACAGTCGGTCGTGTCCCTCGTGCTGCCACGTCGCATCGCCAACCTCGAGATCGGCGAGGAGGTGCCGAGTCGCTACCTGCTATTCGGTGCGGCGGCGGTGGCCGCTCTCGTTTCGATTGCGGTCCTGCCACCCCGCGGCATCTGGAGCGACGTGCTGCTCGCACAGATCGGCGTGCCATTTCGCGATACGGATCCCTACTTCGGCGCTGACCTGGGATTCTTTGTCTACTGGCTGCCGGTGGAGGCCGCGCTTCACTACTGGGCCGTCTTGCTTCTCGCTGTCGTGAGCGCGGCGGTGGTCGGCCTCTACGGGCTCACGCCGAGCCTTCGATGGGAGAGCGGGCGCCTCTACGTTTCATCCCACGTGCGCCGGCACCTCACCATGCTCGGCGCGGTGCTGCTGCTGGTGCTCGCGTGGAGCTATCGACTGGAGATGTACGCGCTCGTCGCGACGGGAGGCGGTACCGGAGGGGTATTCACATCGGTGGACCACCGGGTGCTCGTGCCGGCGATGCTGCTCCTGGCTGTCGTGACACTGTGCGCCGGGCTCGTGGTGGCATGGGCGGGATGGACCGGGCAGATGCGCCTCGCCTTCCTCGCCGTCACCACCGTGATCCTCCTGTCGGTGATCGCGCGCTCCATTGCGCCGCTGATGGCACGGCGCTCGATCGATCCGACGGAGGTCGACGACCGGGAGCGCCGCTACGTCGACACGCGTCGGAGCTATACTCGCCGCGCGTACGGCGTGGACGCCATCCATGCCGAGTCGATCGGCGCGGGCTTCATGACCGCGGCGGACGCGGGCAGCCGAGTGGCCACGTGGGACGGCGCCACGCTGGCGCAGGCAGCGCAGCGCCTGCGACGCGTTCGCGTGGTGGGCGGTGCCGGTTGGCATGATGCCGGCGGCGTGCTCTCGGCGCTGCTCGTCGAGCGGAGCAGCGAGGGCGCCGAAGGCCGCGACGTCTGGGGCATCGGCCGATTCGATCCCACATCCGCCGACGACCGGGGCATGCCAGTCCGCGTCACGACCGCGCGAGCGCCAGCCGACGAGCTGCTACTCGACGAGCCGGCTGCGTACGACAGCGCGCCTGGCTACACGGTGCTGTCCGATTCGCTTGCGCGCATCGCCGGTGTCGAGATGGTCTCGACCCGCTCGCGCATCGCGCACGCGTGGGCATTGCAGAACTTCCGGCTGCTCTTCGGCGACCTGCCGCTGAATCGGCCGACGATCGTGCGCCGGCGCGACGTTCGAGCCCGGATACGCGCGCTCGCACCCTTCTTCGAGCAGGGTGAGCGGGTGGCTCCCGTGGTGGCGGGAGACTCGTTGTACTGGGCGCTCGAGCTGTACGCGGCAGCCGACGCGTATCCGCTGTCGCACCGCTTCACACTGCTGGGCGCCGAGCGAGGCTACCTGCGGCACGCGGCCACCGCCCTCGTTCACGCCTCGAGCGGACGCGTTCAACTCGTCACCGACGCGGCGCCCGAGCCGATCACGGCAAGTTGGATTGCGCGATTCCCGCGCCTCTTCGTGAGCGCGACCAGTCTCGCTCCCGCTTTGCAGGCCAGCCTTCCACCGGTGGCAGAAGGCGCTCGTGCGCAGGCGCTCGCATTCTCCGTCACCGGCTTTCGAGGCGACAGTCTGGAGGTCCGTCACTTCGCGACGCTCGACGGTGCCGACTCCGCGGCATCGCGCGAGCCCCTGTACGCGCTCATTCCGGGAGGCGCACTGGCCGCGTCGTGGCCCCTGCTCGACGTTCGGGATCGAGTCCGTGGACTCATCGTCGCCCGAGGAGGTGCGGTCCGCGGAACGGCGTGGCTTCCCCTCGACGCCGAGAACGTGCGGTGGAGCGGCGTGCTGGACGACCTGCGCGCCTCCGACAGCTCGGGGCACGAGAGCGGTCTCGTACGCGGCCCCGTTCGCGTCATCCCGGTAGGCGGACGACCATTGTATCTGCAGGCGACCTTCCAGTGGCGCCCCGGTGGAAGCCCACGTCTGGCCCATGTCGCGACGCTCGCGGGTGACGGAGTTCGTGCCGGCGGTACTCTTGCGTCGGCACTGGGCCTGCCAGCGCGTTCGCCGGCGGTCGGGGTCACTGCGCAACGGTTTCGTGTGCGCACGGACAGCCTATATCGACTCATGCGCGAGGCGCTGACACACGGCGATTGGCCGGGCTTCGGGCGCGCCTTCGATGCTCTTGGCGCCTCGCTGCGCAATGCGGCACCGTGAACTTGCCCGTCGCTCGGGCCGGGTCTAGCTTGCCACGGCTACCCCACGTGGGCGGCCGCATCGACACGGGAACGATCATCAATTCGGAGACG
>JBBQYZ010000301.1:0-4931 GCA_038208205.1 Gemmatimonadales bacterium
GCGTTGCTGCACGACGGCATCGTGGGCGTTCTCACCGATTCGATCGCGGCCCGGGGCACCTCCTTCCGCGACTACCGCGACGCGAGTGGTGGACGGGGCGACTTCGAGCGCTCCCTCGCCGTCTACGGTCGCGGTGGTGAGCCCTGCCTCCGTTGCAGTTCCCGCCTGATCGAAACCCACGCCATCGACGGACGATCCACGGTCCTGTGCGCGCGCTGTCAAAGATGAAGAAGCTGCTCCTCACGCCGAAGACATCGGACGCCCACGTGGCGACGATGCGCGCCCACGTGCGCGCAACCGCCAAGGACCGGCCGGGCGTCTACCGCTGGCTTTCCCCCGACGGCGAGATCGTGTACGTCGGCAAGTCGAAGCGACTCCGCACGCGGCTGCTCAGCTACTTCCGCTGCGGCTCGGAGGAGAAGGGTGCCCGCATCGTCCGCGAAGCGGCGACGATCGAGTGGGAGTACACGCCGAGCGAGTTCGCCGCGCTGCTCGAGGAGCTTCGGCTGATCAAGCGCTTTCGCCCGCGCCTGAACGTGGCGATGAAGCGCGATGCCCGGCACTTCGCCTTCATCAAGCTCACGCGGAGTCCCGCTCCCAAGCTGCTCGTAGTTCGCGGTGCGGGCGCCGACGACGCGCAGATCTACTACGGTCCGTTCCACGGCGCGCAGCGCGTGGGCGAGGCGGTGCGCGAGCTGAACGACGCGCTGGGCCTGCGCGACTGTCGACTCGACCAGCCGATGCACTTCGCCGATCAGCCCGAGCTGTTCCACATCTTTCCGCGCACTCCCGGGTGCATCCGGCACGAGATCAGGAAGTGTCTGGGTCCGTGCGTGGGCGGCTGTACGGCGAGCGAGTACGAGGAGCGCGTCGCGCTCGTGCGCGGCTTCCTCGACGGCGCTGACGACGCGCCGATGGATGCGCTGCGTGGCGACATGGAGCTAGCGAGCGCGCAGCTCGAGTTCGAGCGCGCTGCCGTCCTGCGCGACAAGCTGCAGCGGCTCGAGGGGCTGCGCGAGCAGTTCATCCGCTTCCGCTTCGCCATCGAGACGCTCTCGTTCGTGTACACCGTGCCCGGGCACGACGGCGACGACCGCGTCTACCTGATCAGGCGCGGACGGGTGCGAGGCGATCACCCGATCCCCCGCAGCGAGCAGGAGCGGATGCGCCTGCTCGAGGTGGTGGAAACGGTGTTCAATCCCAGTGACCGCGCTACGGCGCAGCTGCCGGCGCACGAGGTGGACGAGCTCCTGCTGCTCTCGTCCTGGTTCCGGCGCTTCCCCGCCGAGCTCGGGCGCTCCCGCATCGCTGCCCAGTTCGTCGCCGAGCCGCCAGCGCTGGGCAATGATCCCGCCACCGATCCGCTGTTCGCTGATGTGAGCCGTTCGCCGGCGGCATAGCGGCTACGCCGGTCACCGGTCTGATCAACGGTGTAAAATGGCGAGCTTGTTGCAACCATCACGCACGAGTCCCAATACCGGGGTTCCGTCGCCGGGTGCGTGATGCCCATCTCGTGGCAGCCGACCACGCTCGTGCAGTGCGTCAGCGTGAAGGCGTGGCTCACCTACCCGGGTTGCGAGGGGCCCGGCGGCTGCCACGACCTCACGCTCGGCCGGATCTACGAGATGCTCGGCATCGAGGCGAAGGGAAGCTTCTTCCGCATCCTCGACGACTCCGGTGAAGACTTCCTGTATCCGGCGTCGCACTTCAAGCCGGTCTAGAGATCGCGGATCCGCGCCGATCTGCCAGCGGATCCGCGCCGGTTCGCGATGGCACCAGCGCGCGCTACTCCAGCGTGATGAGGCTCGCGCTGACCTCACCCCCCTCGATCGTCAGTCGCGCCACGCTCGGCTCCAGCTTGAAGCGGCGTGCTCCCGCCGCGCCCGGGTTCACCACGAGCCGCCCGTCCATCTCGGTCACGAGCTGCCGGTGCGTGTGCCCGTACACGATCACCCGCGCCGCGTGGCGCTCGAGCAACTTCGCCGGCGTGGGACTACCCAGCTCGTGACCGTGGCTGACATGGATCGAGACGCCCCCGATCGTGCGCTCGATCGCGTCGCGGAGTCGTGGGTCACTCGTCGGATCGGTGTTGCCGTACACGGCCAGCACCGGTGCGATCGACGCCAGCTCGTCGAGCACCTCGTCTCCGCCCACGTCGCCGGCGTGGAGGATGAGCTCTACCCCGTCCAGCACGCGACGCACCGCGGGCCGAAGGAGGCCGTGCGTGTCGGAGATCAGACCAATCACGTGACGCGTCACGTCCGTCACGTCCGTACCCCGACGTGGATAGCGGCGATCCCCAAGGTGAGCGTCTCCCATCGCGCATCGCCGAATCCCGCCGCCGTCAGGCGATGCGCGAGCTCGGACTCGTCAGGGAAGTGCGACACTGATTCCGGCAGGTAGCGGTACGCCGAGGGGTGGCCGCTGATGGCTCCGCCCACGAGCGGCAGCACGTGGTGGAAGTACAGATGATAGAGCATGCGTACCGCGGCGGAGTGCGGCGTCGTGAACTCGAGGATCACCAGGCAGCCGCCCGGACGCACCACGCGGTGCACCTCGTGCAGCGCCGCGTCGAGCGATTGCACGTTGCGGATTCCGAACGCCACCACCGCGCCGTCCATGCTCGCATCGGCGAGCGGTAGCTGCTGCGCGTCGGCGGCCACGGGAGCGAGCACCGTCGACGGCGCCTTGTCCGCCCCCGCGCGAAGCATCGGCACGGCGAAGTCGGCGCCGACGATGAAGCCGTGGAATGCCGGCTCGCGCGCGAGCTGCGCGCCGACGTCGAGCGTGCCCGCGCACAGGTCCAGGTACGTGCCGTGCGGGACGCGGGTCCATCCGAGCGCGCGCAGCGCACGGCGCCGCCACCGTTTGTCCACGTTGAAGCTGAGCAGGCGATTCAGCAGGTCGTAGCGCGGCGCGATCTGCTCGAATGCCGCACGCACGTACGCGCGCTTGCCCGCTCCTCCCGCTGCCGCCCCCGCCGCCAGCGCCGACTCGCGCTCTTCCGCCACCGGTTCGTGCATCGCCGCAAGCTCACCGGCGCGACGCGCGTGGGCAAGCGCGCGCCGCTGGATTGCGCCGCTGGCCGGGCATACCTTACGCGCAGCCGTGGCCCACGCCCCGCCCGCGGCCCCCCGCCTCCCCCGTCGTGCACCGCACCCTCGACCTCGCGAACCTTCCCGATGCCGACGTCGTCGCCCTCGCCCTCGAGGGACGCGAGGCGGCGCATCGTGAGCTCATCCGGCGGTACGAGCGGCCCGTCTTCTCGCTCGTCTTCCGCATGGTGCGCGATCGCGAGCTCTCCGAGGACCTGACGCAGGACACCTTCGTCAAGGTGCTGTCGCACCTCGATCGCTACAGCTCCGACTTCAAGTTCTCCTCGTGGCTGTTCAAGATCGCCAACAACGTGGCGATCGATCACCTGCGCAAGCGGCAGCTCGATACCGTCAGCATCGACGGATCGCCCCACGCCGTCACTCCCGACGCCGTGGAGTCCACCCGCTTCGACCTCGCCGACCAGGGCGAATCGGCGCTGGACGAGATGGAGGCCAAGGAGCTGGGCTCGGCCATCGAACAGGCCATCGCCCGGCTGCGTCCCGAGTATCGATCGTGCATCATGCTGCGGCACGTGGAGGGGCGCTCCTACGAGGAGATCGCCACCACGCTCGACCTCCCTCTCGGCACCGTCAAGACGTACATCCACCGCGCTCGGCATGAGCTGCGCCGTGCGCTGGAGCACACCAGGGAATGACCCCGAACCCGGGAACCAGCCCGAGACGGGGTGAAACCCAACCCGCCCGCCGCCCGTACATCGGGCAGAGGCCATGTGACTCATAGACATCTGCTCCCCAACGAGATCGACCTCCTGGTCGACGGCGAAGCCGGCTTCGGCGTCGCCCCGCTTCGCGCACACCTCGACGAGTGCGCGGATTGCAGCGGGCGGTTCGAGGACGCCTTCGTCATCGTGCAGGCGCTCGAGGAGCTCCCTCACTTCGCTCCGGACTCCCGGCTGGCCGATCGCGTCATGGCGCAGGTGCCGGTCTTCGTGCCGGCGCGGGTAGCGGTGCGCGATACCGTACATCGCTGGCTCCCCCAATCCGTCAGCGCCCGCGCGGCGGCTCTGGTGGCCGGCACCTCGCTGGCCGGCCTCCTCACGATGGCGTTGATCTGGCTCGCCACCCGCGGCGACGCGGTGCTGTTCGTGAGTGGCCTGTTTGGCGACCGGATGCGCGCCGCCGTCGCGCTCGCGGCGCGAGAGCTTGCGGTGTCCCTGCTCGGCGAGAGCGTGCTCGCCGCCATCCAGGCCACCGGCATGGTGGGCGCAGCACTCCTCGCGGGCGGATTTCTCGTCGCCGCTGTGGGGACGGTGGCCGGCATTCGTCGGTTGGCGGTCGTCAGCCGGGAGCGCTGAGTGCGAGCCCCACTCGTTGCCCTGCTCGGGCTCGTCCTCCCCGGACTGCTCGCCGCACAGGGTGCGGCGCGCTCCGACGTCCACCGCGACCTGCAGCGACTTGCCCAGCTCGAAGGCATCACTGGGCTGCCTCCCGCCGACAGCGTGAGCCCCGGCGGCCGAACGGTGCCTGCCGGAACGACCATTCGCGGAACCATCGTCGCGCGAGGCCCGGTGGTCGTCGCGGGGCGCGTCGAGGGCTCCGTCGTCAGTCTCGCCGGCGACGTCACGGTGTCCGCGGGCGGGATCGTCACCGGTGATGCGCTCGCGGTGGGCGGAACAGTCATCGCCGACCGCGGCGAAGTCGATGGCGAGATGCGCAGCATGGCCTCCCTCCCCACGCTCGTCACGGCGGTGGCCGTCGCCGACGCTCGGACGCCCGCGCAGCGCGTGGTGGACGCCGTGCGCTTCGTCGCCGCCACCTTCGGCGTGCTTCTCATGATCGCGGTGGCAGTGCTGCTGTTCGCCGCCCCCAATCTCG
>JBBQYZ010000302.1:0-4929 GCA_038208205.1 Gemmatimonadales bacterium
GTTGGCGCGGATCGCGGGACGCTGATCGCCATCTAGCCGTTCGTCGCGCCACGGGCGAGACTCCGACAGCTTCAGTTGAACCTCCAGCTCCTGATCAATGCTCGCAGCACGCCGCACATCGACGTTCACCGAATCGGTCATCCGCGAGATGACCCGCATCGCGAACCAGCACGAGGCAGTGAACCTCGCGCAGGGCTTCCCCGACTTCCCGATGCCCGAGCCGATGAAGGACGCGGCGTGCGCCGCGATTCACGGCAACATCAACCAGTACGCGGTGACGTGGGGCAGTTCGGCGCTCCGCATCGCGATCGCCGAGAAGTACAGGCGATGGTACGGGATGACGGTGGATCACGACCGCGAGGTCACCGTGACCTGCGGCGCGACGGAGGCGATGGCGGCCGTGTTCCTGGCCCTGATCGACCCGGGCGACGAGGTGATCATCCTCGAGCCCTTCTACGAGAACTACGGCCCCGACGCGATCCTGGCCGGAGCGATCCCCACCTTCGTCCCGCTCGAGCCTCCGCACTGGACCATCGACGCGGACCGCCTGCGACAGGCGTTCACGAAGCGGACGAAGGCGATCGTCCTCAACACCCCGCACAATCCTACCGGCCGCGTGTTCACCCGCGCCGAGATGACGATGATCGCCGAGCTCTGCATCAAGCACGACGTCTGGGTGATCACCGACGAGATCTACGAGCACATTCGCTACGCCGGCGAGCATCACGTGATGGCGACATGGCCGGGGATGCGCGAGCGGACGATCACGATCTCGGGACTCTCCAAGACCTTCAGCTGCACCGGGTGGCGGCTGGGCTACACCGTGGCGCCCGAGGCGCAGACGGCGGCCATCCGGAAGGTCCACGACTTCCTGACCGTCGGCGCGCCGGCTCCGCTGCAGGCGGCCGGCGCGGTCGGCATGCACTTCGACGCCGACTACTACAACCATCTCGCCCTCGATTACCGCGCGCGTCGCACGCTGCTCTGCGACTCGCTCACGGATGCGGGGTTCACGTACACGCAGCCGGAAGGCGCGTACTATGTGCTCGCCGACTTCTCGGACCTGAGCGACATGGACGACGTATCGTTCGCCAAGTGGATGTGCCAGGAGGTCGGCGTGGCCACGGTTCCGGGGTCGAGCTTCTACTCCAACCGCGAGCTGGGTCGCAAGCTCGTGCGCTTCGCGTTCTGCAAGAAGTACGAGACGCTCAAGCGCGCGGCGGATCGATTGGCGACGGTGCGGACATCGGTCTGAGGTCGCTCGCGTCGCTCGTCGCGCTGCTGCTGACGAGCGCGGTCGTTGGCGGTTGTCGGCGTTCGGTGCACGACGCGTCCTCGCGCCGTGCGTGGCTGCATCCCTGCGTCGTATGGGCGACACGCGAGATGGCTCGGTGCGGCACGGTGTCCGTGCTCGAGGACCGAACGAAGCCGAGGGGCCGGCGACTCGGCCTGCGGGTGATGGTCCTGCCGGCACGCGGCGGGCCGGTTGAGCCGGAGCCGCTCGTATTCCTGAATGGCGGGCCGGGAGCCTCCACCGTCGCTGCCGCGCCATACGCAAGCTGGGCCCTCGAGACGTTGCGCGACACGCACGATCTGCTGCTGGCGGACATGCGCGGGACCGGTGGCTCCGGCGCGCTCGACTGTCATCTCTACGACGACGGCGGCCGGATGACAGCATTTCTGGCTCCGATGTTTCCAATCGTACGCGTGCGGGAATGCGCCGAGCGGTTGGCACGGCACGCCGATCTCACGCAGTTCACCACTGACGCTGCGGTCGCGGATCTCGAGGAGGTTCGCGCTGCGCTCGGGCCCGCGCAGCTCAACCTGTTCGGCGCGTCCTATGGCGCCAGGCTGGCGCTCGAGTACATGCGCCAGCATCCGGAGCATGTACGGCGCGCCGTACTCCTGAGCCCCATCCCCCCGGACCAGCCCATCGGCGGAGCGGCGAGCCGCGGAGCGGAGTCGGCGCTTGCGTACGCATTTGCGTCGTGCGCGGAGGACGACGAGTGCCGCCGGCGCGCACCGACCGCACGCGCGGACGTGGAGACAGTGCTCGCGCGCCTGCAGCGGTCGCCGGTGACCGTGCGTCTGTGGAGTTGGCGGCGATTGGCGTACGAGTCCCTCGCGCTGTCGCGGCGTGGCATCGCCGAGCTGCTGTGGGTGGAGTCGTACGATCCGAACGCGATCCTTCGCGCGCTTCCGATGGTGCATGAGGCGGCGAACGGGGACTACGCGCCGCTCGTCCGACGGCTCGCGCGTGCATCGAGGCTGCGTCGCTCGGGGAGGAGCGAGGGCCTGATGCTGTCCGTGCTCTGTGCGGAGGACGCACCGCGACTTCAGGCAAGGGCCGTGGTCGCTGATGACGGGCACCTGCTCGGAGAACCCATCGTTCCGGAGCTGGTGGCAGCGTGCCGCCAGTGGCCGACAGGAAGCTCGGTCGGCGACACTCTGCCGGTCACGTCGGAAGTCCCGACGCTCGTCATTGCCGGCGGAAAAGATCCGATTACCCCGCCCGACTTCGCCGCGTCCGTCGCGGCGCACCTGTCGCGGAGTGAGCGCTACCTCGACCCATCCAAAGGACACGCTTCGCTCGACGACAAGGCCCGCACCCGAATGGCAACGTTTCTGCAATGTGATGTGCGGTGCCGGTGACCGCACCAGCCGGATCGCTCGCGTTGGGAGCACCCTTCGTGCATGCGCCCCCGCTCGGTACGCCGCCATGCGTCGCCTCTCGCACCGACGTCCCTGAACGCCGCACCATGTCATCGCGCCTCGCGCGGCTTGTACTCGGCCCTCTCCTCGCGCTCGGCTGCACGAGCGCTCGCGCGCCGGCGCCGATCGTCGAGCACGCTGCGACGCCGGTCGGCCGGCCGTACGTGGTCCTCGTGTCGTTCGACGGCTTCCGCTACGACTACCTCGACCGGTATCACCCACCTGCTTTCACCGCAATCGCCGCGGCCGGCGTGCGCGCGGCATCGCTGGTGCCCTCGTTTCCCACCAAGACGTTCCCGAATCACTACACGCTGGTGACCGGACTCGTGCCGGGTCACCACGGCATCGTGGGCAACGTGTTCTACGACCCGGCGCGCCGGGCGTGGTACCGCTCCAGCGACTCGCTCGCGGTGCGCGATTCCAGTTGGTACGGTGGGGAGCCGATCTGGGCGACGGCGGAGAGGAACGGCGTGCGCGCGTCCGCATTCTTCTGGCCGGGCTCGGAAGCGGCGATCGGCGGCGTACGGCCCACGTACATGGCGCGCTACGATGCGCGCATTCCGAACTCGCAGCGCGTCGACCAGACCATCGCCTGGCTCCGACTGCCGGCGGCGCGGCGGCCGCACCTCGCTCTGCTGTACTTCTCCGTCGTGGACGACACCACGCACAGGTACGGCCCCGAGGCGCCGCAGACGGCGGGCGCGGTGGCGACGGTGGACGACGTGCTGCGCCGCCTGCTCGACAGCCTGGCCGTGCTCCCGATACGCGACAGCCTGAACGTCGTGCTGGTCTCCGATCACGGGATGACGGCGACTCCACCGTCGCAGACGATCCCGGTGGGCGACCTGCTGGTCCGCGGTGGCGTGGATACCGCGGGCATCGTGATGGGCGACAACGGGCCCACGATCTCGCTCTGGTTCGGCGCCGACTCCGCTCGGCGGCGGCGCGCGCGCGACGTGCTGGCCGACGCGACGACGCACGCGCGCGCCTATCTCCGCCGCGACACGCCGGCGCGATGGTCGCTGCGGGACGCGGCTCGCGCCGGCGACCTGCTGCTCGTGGCCGAGGAGGGGTGGATCCTGCAGCGCCGCGGAACCGACAAGGCGCCGTCGGCGGGAAGCCACGGATACGATCCCGAGGTGCGCAGCATGCACGGGATCTTCGTTGCCGCGGGGGCGAACATCAGAAGCGCGGGCGCACTGCCGTCGATTGCCAACGTGGACATCTATCCGTTCGTGGCCGCACTGCTGCGGCTGGATCGCGTACCAAAAGTGGACGGATCGCTCGGTGGTCTCGCGGCGGTGATCCGCTAGCGAATGCACCGCGTCTTTCATTAGTGGTTTTCGGCATCTCTTCGGGCTATGTTTACGGGTGGGAGGTAGGAGGTGCCACCGCAGCGCGGGGCGCACCATCCCCAATCCGCTCCCCCCACTTCGCATCGTTCCTCAGCCTGGCCGAATCCCGACCCGCAGGTAGTGTGTAGCCCAATGTCACGCGCCGAGATCACCACTCCCGAGGTCCTCTCCGACGAGTCCGTCGTCGAGCTGTCGCTGCGCCCGCAGCGGCTGGAGGAGTTCATCGGGCAGCAGAAGGTGAAGGACAACCTTCGCCTCGCGATCGACGCGGCGCTCGCTCGCAGCGAGCCGCTCGATCACGCGATCTTCTACGGGCCTCCGGGCCTCGGCAAGACGACGCTGGCCGAGTTGATCGCGCGCGAGCTGCGGGTCAACATCCGCACGACGTCGGGTCCCGCGCTCGAGAAGCCGGGCGACCTGGTGGGCACGCTCACCAACCTCCGCGCCGGGGACATCCTGTTCATCGACGAGATTCACCGGCTCCGGCCGGTGATCGAGGAGTTCTTGTATCCGGCGATGGAGGACTACCGAATCGACATCCGGCTGAGCGAGGGGCCCAAGGCGCAGACGATCACGATGCCGATCGAGCGGTTCACGCTCATCGGTGCGACGACGCGCCTGGGGATGCTCACCCCCCCGATGCGGGCGCGATTCGGCATCGAGCAACGGCTCAACTACTACTCGGCCGAGGACCTCGAGCTGATCGTGCGCCGAACGGGCGAGGTGCTCAAGGTGGAGATCGACACGCCTGGCGCGCGCGAGATCGCGCGGCGGTCGCGCGGCACGCCGCGAGTGGCCAACCGGCTGCTGCGCCGCGTGCGCGACTACGCGCAGGTGCGTGCCGACGGCGTGATCAACGAGG
>JBBQYZ010000303.1:0-4926 GCA_038208205.1 Gemmatimonadales bacterium
AGTTGGACCAGCAGCGACTCGGCTCCCGCGCGCGTGGCGTATGCGCCGGCCGTCAGCTGATAGTAGCGCGTGCGCTGGTCGACCGCGTAGCTGCCGGCCGGCACGCCGGCGTACCGGCCGCGCAGGTCGAGGATGGCGCCCGCGAGACCGTTCGTGTTCTCGAGCAGCACCGAGTACGCCGACGTGGACGCGGAGTCTGGCGCGTTGGCGATCGGCAGCACGGGGAACGAATCGGTCGACACCGCGGCCACGGCGGCGCGCCCCGCGCTGTCACGCGAGACGCTGTCGCGCCGTGCCTCGTCGGCGCGCACGGCGCTGTCGGTGGCGAGCGCCCCACCGGTGCTCGTGGCGCCGGCGGGTGAGCCGGCCGCCACCCCGACGCGTGGCTTCGGGGCGGAGCCGTAGGGGCGACCGGCGAACCAGTAAACGGCCCCGCCGAGCGCCACGGTGAGCAGCAACCCGGCCGCAACCTTCCAGAGACCGCGGTCGGCGCGGCGCTCGCGCACCGGGAGCGGATGCGCCTCCGCCTCGACCGGAGCGGTCACGGGGGCCACGGTGATCGGCGCGTTCCTGCGCGGACGAATCCAGGCGAGGGACTGCGCGACGGACAGCTCACCCGGCACCTCATCGCCTACGAGCACCGCGCCGTCCGTTGCGTTCACGAGCTCGCGTAGATGCGGCGCGCCTGACGGCGCGGCGATCACCAGGAGCGCGCCGACCTCGCGAAAGCCGGCGGCGAGCCGCCGCCAGCGCGGGTTGGCCAGCACTTCGTCGTAATCGATCGGACTCGTCCCACTCGGCATCACGAACAGCTCGCCGGCATCCGTCACCGGGTAGGCGATGCGATTCATCGATGCTCCGTAGACGAACGCATCGACCACCCCTTCGGGCTCGTCGTCCGCCACCAGCGAGCGCAGGGGAGCCGCGTCGCCGAGGAGATCGGCCACGGCGACCCGTCGCCGATCCGCCTGCGCGCGTCCGATGCCGAGCGCCACCTCGGCCGTTGCGAGTGCGTCGCTACCTACCACGACCACGGCGTGGACGCGGCCAAGGGTGGCGCCCAGGTCGAAGCCTTCCCGCTGCCAGTCCATCGGTTCGGTCACGGCCCGCCCTCGTAGACCCAGTAGGACTGCTTCGATTCGCGGCCGACGCGGTCGGCCTCCTCGCGTGAGGTATAGGGCCCGAGCACCACGCGGTAGATCGTCCCGCCGTCGCGCGTGGCCGTCACCACGCGGGGCGACTCGCCATTGACGCGGATCTTCGCCGCCAGCTCGCGTGCCTTGTCGGGAACGAGCAACGCGGCGAAGGATACCGTGTACCCGATCGGACGTCGCACTGTGGTGTCCCGAGGCGACGCCGGTGAGGTGGGAACGATGCTGTCACCACGCGGGGCGGCGGAGTCCGCGGCCGCCGGCGACGAATCGATCGCCGCCTCTCCGAAGTCCACCGGACGGTCGAGCGCCGCGTCGCGAGCCCGGAAGCCGGTCCAGCGGAACGGATACCAGAAGTCTGCGGCGCCGGCCCGGACGCGGGTCGTGGGACGCAGCGTCTCGCCGTCGACGACGATCACGTCCGCGCCCTGCGCGAGAGCGATGCCCCCGTCCGGGGCCACGAAGGGCAGATCGGCGCGCCATGTCGTCGACGCGGTCCCGACGATGCGATTGGTCGCCAGGGCGATGACGATTGTGGAATCGCTCCGCTTCGGATGCACGAGGAGGAAGCGACCAAGCGGGTCCACGCGGAGCTCGTCGATCGCGCGACCGAGCTCGATCGTTCCCGAGATCTCCTCGCGATAGCGGTCCACGACCTGGATCGCCTTCGCATCCCGCGTCACGACGAACACGCGATCGCCGCTGGGCGTCGCCGCCAGCAGCTCGACCGGTCCGTCGAAGTTGATGCTGGGCGTCCGCTCCATGGTCCGCGTGCGAATCCCCGTCAGCTCCTTCGCCGCGCCGAGGTACAGACGGTCGCCCACCTGGGTGCGGAGCGCGCGGTCCACGGCGGGCAGCAGCGTGGAGTCCGAGATCGTCGTCGCGGGTGGACGGAGGCGCCAGACCACCGATCCTCCCTGCCGTTCGCCAAGCACGAGCAGGGTGGCGTCCGGCTGAGGAAAGAGCGCGCGAGCGGCGAGCGGCGGCTTCCATCTCCACACAGCACTCGCCGGCGCGAAGCGCTGCACCGTTCCGTCCGCGGCCACGGCGTAGATCGCCGACCCGTCCGACGAGGTGATCCCCGTCAGCTTGGATTTGGAAACAGTGTAGGCGGCGCCCTGCCTGAAGTCGATCCGCGCCGGCTGCCCCTTGGCATCCACGTAGGCGATCGTTCCCGCCTCCTCGTCGAACGCGAGGAGGCGGGCCGGCGCCGGCGCCGAGCGGGCGCTCCAGAGCACCGTGTCGAGTCGCGGATAGGCGTAGACGCGTGCGGTCCCCCCGGCACGCGCGACGCGCAGCACGAGGTTGTCCGGGCCGCGGGGGACAGGGGAGGAGCGGACGGCGTGGGTGGCGGTCGAATCGCGGTGCCGGTCGGCCTCTCCGCACCCGGCGAGCACGAGCGCCCCCACGAGCAGCATCGTGGTTCGCACGGAGGGAAAGTTATCCTCCCGCAGCGGGCGGGAGTAGACGCCAGACTTTGTCAGCGCGATGCGTCCGCCGCGATCGGAATGACCTCGGCGTCGGCCCAGAGCCGCTCGATCTGATAGAAGTTGCGGAGCGTGGGATGGAACACATGCACCACGAAGTCGACGTAGTCGAGCAGCACCCATCGGCCCTGCGGCAGCCCTTCGGCGTGATTGGCCATCTCCCCGGTCTCCTTCTTCATGTCCTCGAGCACCGCGTTACCGAGGGCGCGCACGTGCGTATCCGACGTTCCGCTGGCGATGAGGAAAAAGTCGGTCATGTCCGACACGCCCGCGAGGCTCAGCAGCACGATGTCGTTCGCCTTGCGATCGAGCAGGATCCTCGCCGCGCGTTGTGCGAGATCGGCGGAGGTTGGCGTTGGAGTGGACGCGGGTGCGGTCATGAGAGGGGAGATCGTGGGACTGCGAGCAGCTGGAAGAGTGAACGGTGAACGGTGAGAGGTCGCCGTTCACCGTTCACCGTTCTGTCTTATTGCTTGATGACCCAGACGCGAATCTCGGGCTTCACGTCGGCGTGGAGCTTGATCGGCACCCGATAGACGCCGAGCGCCTTGATCGGCTCGTGCAGGTCGATCAGGCGCCGTTCGATCTGGAAGCCTTGCGTCGCAAGCTGCTCAGCGATGTCCGCCGAGGTGACCGAGCCGAAGAGCTTTCCCTCGTCGCCCACGCGCGCAGAAAAGCTGAGCTGCACCTCCTCGAGCCGCTTGGCGAGCTCCTGCGCCGAGCCGCGCCGCTCGCCCTCGGCGGCCTCGAGGCGTGACCGCTCGGCGCCGATGCGCTTCAAGTTGCCCGGCGTCGCTTCGTAGGCGAAGCCGCGGGGGAGCAGAAAGTTGCGCGCGTAGCCGTTCTTGACCGTGACGACGTCCCCGGGATGTCCGAGGTTCTCGATCGCCTGTCGGAGGATGATTTCCATTGAAGTACCCTTTGATTACGTGGTTGGGCGCGCACGGCGGCGCCAATCGGCCCAGGTATCACCCAGGCCGAGCCCGAAGGCGGCGAGCGCCAGGAGCATGAACCCGAGCACGGCGACCGCGTTCAGCACGGGCCACCACAGCATGGCGAACCCCACGCACAACGTGGCCGCGAGCGCACCCGGCGCGAGGAACCAGGAGAGCACGCCGAAGCCGCGAATGGCGTAGAGTGCACCGAAGAAGACCAGAAGATTACGGCCAGCCGCGTTGACGAAATCGAGCGCCGGTAGAAAGACGATCGCCAGTCCGACGATCAACCCCCAGACCAGCTGGTCGTTGAAGCGGAAGTCCTTGAGTGGCCCAAGTGGCACGCCGAGGCGTGTCCGCGAGAGCCGGTGGTACGTCGTCCAGGCCAGCGCGAGCGCCGCGAGCGACTCGAGCAGCAGCAGGGAGGGGTAGAGTACGGCGCCCGCCTTGGAGGTCTGCGCAAAGTTGCTCTCGACCTGCGTCAGCATCCCCTTCACGTCGGGCATGCGCTGCTCGACTTCGGGATGCTCGGCGGCCATTGTACGAAAGGTGCCGACCAGCTCCGCGTTGCGACGCGAGAACTCCATCTGCACCGCCTGTCCTGCGCGCCCGGGAGTGAGCGGACCACGCAGCCCCAACCCGACCACGAGCAGGAGGGCCAACCCGAGGGCCGCGAGGGCGCGCGTGAAGAAGGGACGGTGCGTACCGAGCAGGCACGCGAGGCCGAATGCTCCGGCGAGCAGGAGGCTCCAGCCCCGCACGAGGTTTTGAAACGACCCCGGAGCCGCTGGCTGGACCAGGACCCACGCCGCCAGCCCCGCCCACGCGAACGCGAGCAGGAATCGCCCACCGGCCCACCAGCCCACCATGCAGCACGCAGCGACTGCGGGCAGGAGCAGCAGCTGCGTCTCCTGAACGGGAAGCAGCGCGTGCAGCGGCGGCACGTGCGGAACGAGGAGGAAGGCCGTGAGCGCGAGCAGGAGCTTTCCCCACCCGCGCTCGGTCGGCGCTGGAGGCGCGGCGTCCGACATCTTATCCCTGCAGGCCCCGGGTATAGGGGAGTAGGGCAAGGTAGCGCGCGCGCTTGACCGCGGTGCTCAGCTGGCGCTGATGCCGCGCGCATACGCCGCTGAGTCGGCTGGGCAGGATCTTACCATGATCCGTGATGAAGCGACCCAGGGTGCGCTCGTCCTTGTAGTCGACGAAGCGAACGCGGGTCTCGCAGAAGGGGCAAGCCTTCGATGGGCGTCGCATGGTCTACTCCTCGTCGTCGTCGTCGTCGTCGCCACGCTTCTTGGCGAGGGCGAGCTCTTCTTCGGTCATCGGCGGGGCGCCGACTTCATTCTCGAAGGT
>JBBQYZ010000304.1:0-4920 GCA_038208205.1 Gemmatimonadales bacterium
ATCATGATGATCGACTTCGCCATCGAGGCGGAGCGGGCGGGCCACACCACGCCCGCGCAGGCCATCGTCCAGGCGGCCAGCGTACGATTTCGCCCGATCATGATGACGACCGTCGCCGCCATCGCGGGCACGCTGCCCATCGCCATCGGCCTCGGGGCCAGCGCCGCCTCGCGCCGGCCGCTGGGGATCGCCGTGGTGGGCGGGCTCGCTTTCTCGCAGATCGTCACGCTCTACGTGACGCCGGTGTTCTACACCTACCTCGACGACCTCCAATCGTGGCTCGGCCGCGCGTCGAGCCGGTTGCCCTGGGCCACGCCTCCCGAGCCGGCCGTGGCATCGGCCCGCTCCACGCTCGCCTCCGGCGACTGAGTCTCACGACGGCATGAACATCACCACTCTCTTCATCAAGCGGCCGATCATGACGACCCTGGTCATGATCGCCATCCTGTTCTTCGGTATCGTCGCCTACCGGCAACTGCCTGTGAGCGATCTGCCGAATGTGGACTTCCCGACCATCAGTGTGACCGCGCTGCTGCCGGGCGCGAGCCCCGCGACGATGGCTGCCACGGTGGCGACCCCGCTGGAGAAGCAGTTTTCGACGATCGCGGGCATCGACAACATGACCTCGACGTCGAGCCTCGGGCATACGCAGGTCGTCATTCAGTTCTCCCTCGACCGCAACATCGACGCGGCTGCGCAGGACGTGCAGGCGGCGATCACCCAGACGCTGCGGCAGCTCCCGCAGGGCATCCTTCCGCCGTCGTACCAGAAGACCAATCCGGCCGACGCGCCGATCCTGACTCTCGCGCTCACATCGGATCAGCTGCCGCTGTCCGCCCTCGACGAGGTCGGCGAGACGACGATCGCGCAGCGGCTGTCGACCGTCGGCGGGGTGGCGCAGGTGCTCGTCTACGGCGCGCAGAAGTACGCGGTTCGCGTGCAGCTCGATCCGTCGCAGTTGGCCACCCGCAATCTCGCGCTTGGGGACGTCGCGACGGCGATCGCCAGCCAGAACGTCAACCTGCCCACTGGAGTCCTGAACGGTCCAAAGCTCGCCCTCACAGTGCAGGCGACGGGGCAGCTGCAGACCGCCGACGAGTTCCGCGACCTCGTCGTCGCCTATCACAACGGGGCCCCCGTCCGCCTGACCGACATCGGTCGCGTCACTGACGACGTCCAGAACAACAAGACGGCGAGCTGGTACGGCGCCTCGCGCTCCATCGTGCTCGCGATCCAGCGTCAACCCGGCACCAACACGGTGGCGGTGGCGCAGCGGGTCAAGGCGGCGCTGGCCAAGGTGCAGGGGGACATCCCCCCATCGGTCAGGCTGTCGGTGCTCTACGACCGCTCGATCACCATTCAGGAATCCGTGCATGACGTCACCTTCACCCTCGAGCTCACCCTCGTGCTCGTGGTGCTCGTGATCTTCCTGTTCCTGCGCAACGTCTCGGCGACGATCATCCCGAGCCTCGCGCTGCCGATGTCCATCATCGGCACCTTCTCGGTGATGTACCTGCTCCATTACAGCCTCGACAACTTGTCGTTGATGGCGCTCACCCTCGCCGTCGGCTTCGTGGTCGACGACGCGATCGTGATGCTCGAGAACATCGTGCGCCATCTGGAGATGGGAAAGCCGCGCATGCAGGCGGCGCTCGATGGCGCGGCGGAAGTGGGGTTCACGATCCTGTCGATGACCCTTTCGCTGGCCGCCGTCTTCATCCCGATCCTCTTCATGGGCGGCATCATCGGGAAATTGTTTCACGAGTTCGCTGTCACGATCGGCGTGGCGATCCTCGTCTCGGGCGTGGTGTCGCTCACCCTGACCCCGATGCTCGCGAGCCGCTTCCTGCGCTCCAGCCACGGAAAGACGCAGGGCAGGTTCTACCAGACCACGGAGCGGTTGTACGAGCGGTGGCTCCATGGCTACGAGCGCAGTCTCGACTGGGTGATGGCGCGACGCTTCGCGACGATGATCTTCTCGGTGGTGATCCTCGCGCTCACGGGCGTGCTGTTCGTCATCGCCCCCAAGGGACTGTTCCCGGTGGACGATACCGGCCAGCTCCTCGGGACGACGGAGGCCGCCGAGGGCGTCTCGTTCGCCACGCTGATCGAGGACCAGCAGCAGATCGCCGCGCTCGTCGCGCGCGACCCTGACGTGCGATCCGTGACCTCGGCGGTCGGGACCACGGCGGCCGCGAATCAGGGACAGCTGACGATCGACCTCAAGCCGCTGAGTGAGCGGACGCGAAGCGCGCAGGAGATCGCCCGCGACCTGACGCGCGAATCGCTCGTCGTTCCCGACATCACGCTGTTCATCCAGAACCCGCCAGCGATCTCGATTGGAGGGTTGGCGTCGAAGAGCCTGTACCAGTACACCCTGCTCAGCGGCGACCTCGCCACCCTGAACACCGCGGCGCGTGCGCTCGAGACCCGGCTCCGGCAGCTGCCCACGCTGGCGAACGTCACGAGCGATCTGCTGATCGAGAATCCGCAGGTCACGGTCGACATCAACCGCGAGCAGGCCGGCCAGCTCGGCGTGTCCGCGTCGGAGATCGAGAACACCCTGTACGACGCGTTCGGCCAGAAGCAGGTGTCGACGATCTACACGTCGACGAACAACTACTGGGTCGTGATGGAGCTGCTGCCCGAGTTCCAGCAGGATGTCAGGTCGCTCGGCATGCTGTGGGTGCGCTCGACCCAGGGCAAGGTGGTGCCGCTCAGCGCGGTCGCGGCGTTCACTACCGGAGTCGGACCCGTGACGGTGAACCACTCGGGACAGCTTCCCGCCGTGACGATCTCCTTCGACCTCGCCCCGGGCGTGTCGCTCGGCGCTGCCGTCGGCGACGTCGAGCGCGAGGCCAAGGACGTGCTCCCATCGTCGGTCACCGGCAACTTCGCCGGCACGGCACAGGCATTTCTCTCCACGCAACAAGGCCTTGTCATCCTGCTCGTCCTTGCCGTGTTCGTGATCTACGTGATCCTCGGCGTGCTGTACGAGAGCTTCATCCACCCGATCACGATCCTCTCGGGTCTGCCGTTCGCCGCGTTCGGCGCGCTGGTCACGCTGCTGATCTTCCGGCTCGACCTCGACGTCTACGGATTCGTCGGAATGATCATGCTGATCGGCATCGTCGAGAAGAACGCGATCATGATGATCGACTTTGCGCTCGAGGTGCAGCGCGACGGCAACAAGGCTCCGGCGGCAGCGATCGTGGAGGCGGCGAGCGTCAGGTTCCGCCCGATCATGATGACGACGATGGCGGCGCTCATGGGTGCGCTCCCGATCGCCATCGGCTGGGGCGCCGGCGCGGCGAGCCGCCGCCCACTGGGCGTGGCGGTCGTCGGCGGCCTAGCGTTCTCTCAGCTCGTGACGCTGTACGTGACGCCTGTGTTCTACACGTACCTCGACGAGCTGCAGACCTGGTTCGCCACCCGGGACGAGCGGAAGCGCACGCGCGACCTCGGCGCGACCACGACGACGCCACGAGCCGCCGGAGCCTGAGCCGAGGTGTTGGCGCGCGCGCTATGCCGAGGACGTCGCTCCGCGATAGCGCTGGAACGACCACCAGGTGCCCACCAGCCACGCCAGGCCGATCAACAACCCACCTATCAGGTCGGTGGGCCAGTGCACCGACAGGTAAAGGCGCGAGTAGCAGGTAAGGACCACGATTCCGAACGCCACCGCGAACGGCCAGCGCCAGCGGCGGTCGCGGTACAGCATCAGGGCGATCGTGAAGTAGAGCGCCGTGGTGAGGATGGCGTGACCGCTCGGGTACGAGGCCCAGTTGAACATCCCGCGCAGCGGGAAGAGGTCGGGACGATCACGGTTCAGCAGGTGCTTCATCGTGGGGTTGAGCGACAGCGAGCCCACCGACACCACGAGGAGCTGCGTCGCCGCAAGACCGCTCCCGCGGCGCTTCCAGAGCCACCAGCCCACCAGCAGCATCGCGGGGAGGACGGTGAGGTTCGTCCCGATGAATGGGGTGGCCAGCATCAGGCGGTCGAGCAGGAAGGGGAGAGGACGAGCGTGAAACCACCGCAACATCGCCCGTTCCCACCCGACCCCGTTCCATCCGCCTGTCTCGAGGAGCCAGTATCCGTACGCGATTCCCGCGAGCCAGGCGGCGGCGTAAGCGACCGCCAACTCTATCGCAAGCCGCCTCCTGGCGTGGTGTCGCGGGGCCGTGCTGGCACCGTCAGCTCGCAGCGGGAGGCGTTCCAGCGCCGCTTCCAATCCACCGGCGGACCTCCGCAACGACCGCGCGCGGCTCGATCGGCTTCGCAAGGTAGGCGGTGAAGCCGACTGCAGCCGCACGCTCCCGGTCGTCAGCCATCGCATGCGCCGTCAGGGCGACAATCGGAATGTCGCGGGTGATCGGATCCATCCTCAAGATGCGGGTGGCTTCCCATCCATCGAGCTGAGGGATCGAGATATCCATCAGGATGAGATCGGGTCGCAGGCTTCGCGCCAGGCTCACCGCCTGTACTCCGTCCAGCGCTTCCACCACTTCGTAGCCGAGGTGCCGAAGGACAGTGGAGTAGATGATCCTGTTGTCCTCGTTGTCCTCGACCAGGAGAAGAGTCTGGCCAGTCGGCGCGGCAGGTTGCACAGGCTCGGCGGGAAAGATCAGGCGGTGAGTGTGACTCACCGCACAAATGCAAAGCTGGTGCCGCTTGTCGAGTGCGCCAGATGAACTAGGGGGTCCCTCGTCGTTCCATCGCCGCCACCTTCCCGACCCGTCGACGATGACGGTCGGCGTCCGAGAAGTGGGCGGCCAGGAACGAACGCAGGCAATCCGCCGCCAAATCCTCACCCACGTTCCGGGCGCCAAGTCAGATCACGTTCATGTCGTCATCCTCCTCTCCCTGGCGCGCCGAGAAGCAGTGGTGGCAGAGGCTGTCACGATTACCGTGAACTTT